>CAZZWP010000026.1:0-32438 GCA_964657965.1 uncultured Rudaea sp.
CGCCGACGACGCCGATATCCACGCGTGGCTGCCGGGCAACGACATCACGGTGC
Source organism: uncultured Rudaea sp. (assembly GCA_964657965.1). GTDB lineage: Bacteria > Pseudomonadota > Gammaproteobacteria > Xanthomonadales > Rhodanobacteraceae > Rudaea. The sequence goes on from CAZZWP010000026.1 coordinate 54, forward strand.
GTCTGATTCGCTCACTGGTGACGGCGTGTAAAACGGTGCCGGCGCTCAACGCGTGGTTTGACGGCGACAATCTCACGCGTACGTTGCATCCGCACGTGGACATCGGCATCGCGGTGGATACTGAGGACGGTTTGTTCGTGCCGGCGTTACGCAATGCCGACGTGATGGACGCGGCGGGTCTGCGGCAAGCGCTGAATCGCATTCGCGATCAGGTGCAGAACCGCAGCATTCCGCCGGAAGAATTGAAGGGCTACACGATTTCGCTATCCAACTTCGGCATCTTCGCCGGACGCTACGCGACGCCGATCGTCGTGCCGCCCTGCGTCGCCATCGTCGCAGCCGGAAAGCTGCGGCACGAAGTCGTCGCGGTGATGGGCGCGATCGAAACGCATCGCGTGATTCCGCTATCGCTCACGTTCGATCATCGCGCCGCGACCGGCGGCGAAGCCGCGCGCTTTCTGAAAGCGATGCTCGACGATCTCGCGCTGGCACGCTGATGCATCGATCAAAAATCAGCGCGTTCGTGCTCGACTGCCAGACCAACGATCTGGCTGCCGCGACGGAATTCTGGAGCAAGGCGCTCGGCCGCGCCGTCGCCAGCGCCGATCAGGATGGCGACGGCAAATACGCCGAACTGAAAACCGACGCGGACGAACCGTTTTTGCTATTGCAACGCGTCGATCACGCCGCGCGTATACATGTGGACATCGAGACGGACGATTTGGATGCCGAAGTCGCGCGTCTCGAATCGCTTGGCGCGAAACGCATCGAGTTCGTCAAGCGCTGGTGGGTGATGGAAGCGCCGACCGGGCACCGGTTTTGCGTGGTACGCAAGCAGCGGCCTGAGTTTGGGCCACATACGAACGAGTGGAACGATTAAGCGTTCGCGAGTGCGTCCATTGCGGACTGTGCGGCGTCTTTCGCTGATTTCGGATCGCTGAAGCCGCCTTTAGTCGCAAGAACATTTTTTCTTGCGTCGAGCACTTTGAAAGCGAAAGCTTTATCTTCATCGCGAAAAACTAAAACTTGTAACGACGGATGTTCCTCGGGAATGACTTTATCTTTAGGCGTGGATTGCTTGGTTGCTGTGAGCGGTCGCAATCCAACCGTTTGCCGGAGTTGCGCGATCAAACGTGCTGCGAGCCGCCTCGCGCGTCCGGCGCCGGTTAAGAGCACTTGCTCGATCTTCGCCGGGTCGCTGATCAAACTATGATAAATCTCGCGCCTTTCAGCGAGTTCTTCGTTGACTCGATCGTAAACTCTCTGTTTCGCATCGCCCCAACTAATTCCCGCCACAAACTCTCGCCGTAATTTTTCTGTTTCTTCAGCAGTTGCGAAGGCTTTGTAGATGCTAAATAGATGAGATTCGTTTGGGTCTTTTGGCTCACCCGCACCCTGTGAGTTCGTCAAAATGCCAAAGATTGCTTTTCGAAGTTGCGGCGGATCAAGCCAGAGAGCAATGGTGTTGTCGTAACTCTTCGACATCTTGCGGCCGTCAAGTCCGGGTAATGTTGCTACGTTCTCGTCAATTACCGCGTCCGGCAAGACGAAGTAATCGCCGGCATAAATGTGGTTGAAACGCTGCCCGATATCACGCGCCATCTCGATGTGCTGAACCTGATCGCGTCCGACCGGCACTTTGTTCGCGTTGAAGATCAGGATGTCGGCGGCCATCAGCACGGGATACATGTACAAACCCGCCGTTACCCCCGCGTCCGCATCGTCGCCCTTCTCGCGATTCGCATCATTCGCGGCTTTGTACGCATGCGCGCGATTCAACAAACCTTTCGACGTGACGCACGTCAGCAGCCACGTCAATTCCGGAATCTCCGGAACATCGGATTGACGATAAAAATATACTTTTTCCGGATCGAGTCCGCAGGCGAGCCACGTCGCCGCAATCTCCAGCGTCGAGCGCTGGATGCGCGCCGGATCATCGGTTTTGATCAGCGCATGATAATCGGCGAGGAAGAAGAACGATTCGACATCGTCTTTTTTACTCGCCTCGATAGCAGGGCGAATCGCGCCGACATAGTTGCCGAGATGCGGCGTGCCGCTGGTGGTGATGCCGGTGAGGATGCGTGTTTTGCTCACTACAAGGCCCGCTGTTGTCGTCCGCACAGTTTACCGGGACGCGCAGTAGATCGCTCGTTTAACCCCGACCGTCATGCCCGTGCGTTTCATCGATCACCTCACAACAAAGGAGCGGTCATGAAATCCCTGCTGTCTCTCGGTATTGCGTTGTCTCTCGGACTTTCCGCCACGGCGCACGCCGGATCGATGGTCGACTTGAACGTGATCGATCGCGATACGGGTGCCGTGCTCGCGACACACTGGCACGACGGCAAACTATTTATCGCCGGCGCACCCGGTCATCGCTATGGCATTCGCGTCAAAAACCAGACGGGCCAGCGCGTGATGGCGGTCGTGTCGGTCGATGGCGTGAACGCGATCAGCGGAAAAACGGCGAGCCCCGACCAGGACGGCTATGTTCTCGACGCCTATCAAGGGATGGAAGTCGATGGCTGGCGCAAGAATATGTCCGAGGTCGCGGACTTCAATTTTACGTCGTTGAGCAGCAGCTATGCGGCTAAAACGGGTCGGCCGGATAACGTAGGCGTGATCGGCATCGCCGTATTCCGCGAGAAACTGCCGGTGTACGAACGTCGCGCCGAAAAGATCGCAGAAGCCGAGCCGATTCCGGCCGCGCCGCCAGCCTCGGCTCCGATGAGCGCGCTCGACGCCGCAGCGCCTGCGCAAGAAGCCGCGAAATCGTCTGCACCGATGGGTGGTGCCGGCGCCGCGCAGAACGCGATGGCGCGCGCGATGCCGAGACGCGAAGAATCGTTGGGAACGGGACACGGCGCTCGCGAAGAATCGGTGGTCACGTACACGAACTTCGAACGCGAAAGTTCGCGTCCCAATGAAGTCGATTCGGTCTGGTACGACAGTTACAACAACTTGGTCACGCGCGGGGTAATCGTTGTGCCACAACCGATTCGCCGCGACCCGCAGCCGTTTCCGAACGAGTTCGTACCCGATCCGGCGCGTTGATGTGAAAAGGCGCCATTCGTGAGAGTGGCGCTTTCCGATTGCTGGTTAAACTTTCATCTAAATTTGCGAACTACCGCAGGTGCACCGCTACGTCGCTCGGCTTACACTTTAGCTATCCGAGCGGAGGATTCGCCATGGAAACTAGAGCGGCCAAGATCGGCATTGTGCTAATGCTTTTCTGCGAATCGGCGCTTTCCCAAAAGATCGCCGACCACAGCATGCAATTGGGTCGGCCGCCAGTTTTCATGCCTGGCCAATCGGAGGTGACGTCGCAAGCGCAGCTGCCGGTGCAACCGGCCGTGGCCACCACGATCAATCTAAATCCATTGAATCGCTACCAGGTCAGTTTGGCGTACCTGAATTACTACGTGCCTGAGGCGACGGTAACGAATGGCTGGGCAGGGAGTATCGCTTCTTGTAATGCAGGAACTACCTCGCAGGCATTTCAGGACGCCACGATCAGTCGCGTGAATCTATACCGTGCGTTGGCGGGTTTGCCGGGAAACATCAGCGAATTCAGCGGCAGCACACAGCAGATCGACGATCAGGATGCGGCACTTATGTTCGTCGCGAACGGGCAATTGAATCATGCGCCGCCCACGACATGGACGTGCTATACGAGTGCAGGCGCAACGGGGGCGGGAAGTTCGAACATCGCTTTGGGCGAGGGCGAAGGCTTCAACTTCGATGGACCGGTGGCCATAGACGCCTACATGGACGATTCCGGAAATGTCAGCGTCGGTCATCGACGTTGGCTCCTTTTTCCGCCACAGCTGCAGATGTCAGATGGCGACATCGATTCGACAGCCGCATCGAACTTTTCATCCTCGAATGCGTTGTGGGTTTTCGGGCCTTGGAGCGAGACGAGGCCGTCGACCCCAATCGGTGAGCCTTGGCCGCCGCGTGGCTACCTACCCTGGCAGTTGCTGCCGGCGACGTCCAGTTACTGGTCACTTTCGCTTGAAAACGCGAATTTCAGCAACGCCTCGGTGACGATGACGCGTAACGGCGTCACGTTATCGGTGTCCATTCAAGCGACGTCGAACAATGGACAACCTAGCGGCAGCTTCGAAGGCGACAATACGCTAGTGTGGATTCCGACCGGCGTGACCTATTCGAAGCCCACGCAAGACGTCGTTTACGCAATTACAGTATCCGGCATCACATCCAATGGCGGCGGCGCGAGCGTTCCGACCACCGTTAGTTATTCGGTGACTGTAATCGATCCAAATGATGCAATTTTCGCGGATGGATTCGAGTAACAGTTCGCCTGAATTCGACGATTTCTAGCGAGTCATCGTCGGTTGCCTTCAGCCTCTATTCGCGCATCAACGTCGATTTCCCGAACAAACTTTCGATGAGATCCACAGCGAGTTTCGCCGTGCCGTTTTTGTTGTCGAGCGCGGGATTGAGTTCGACGATATCCAACGAACCCATGCGCCCGGTGTCGGCGATCATTTCCATGACGAGTTGTGCTTCGCGGTAATTCGGTCCGCCGGGAATCGTCGTGCCGACGCCGGGTGCGATATCCGGATCGAGAAAATCCACATCGAAGCTGACGTGGATATGCGTGTCCGCATTCACGCCGTCGAGTGCTTCTTCCATCGCGCGCTTCATGCCGACTTCATCGATGTAACGCATGTCGTAAATATCGAGCGCGCTATCGCGCACCAGTTTTTTCTCCCCCGCGTCGACTGAACGAATCCCGATTTGCCGAATGCATGCGGCGTCGATCGCCGGCGTATGGCCACCGAGTTCGACCAGTTGCGAGGGACCGAATCCACACAGGCACGACACCGGCATGCCGTGAAGATTGCCGGACGGCGTGATTTGCGACGTGTTGAAATCCGCGTGCGCGTCGAGCCAAAGGATTCGCAATTGCTTGCCGTTGTCGCGACAGTGATTGGCCACGGCGCTGATCGAACCGATCGCCAGCGAATGATCGCCGCCAAGAAGAATCGGCAGGCGCTTGACCTTGAGTTCATTGCCGACTGCACGCATGACTTCGCGATTCCATTCCACCACCTGAGTCAGGTGTCGATACCCCGCACTCGGCGGCAGCCACGGATTGAGCGGCCCGAACAGATTGCCGCGGTCGACCACGTCGAGCCCGCGCGATTGCAACGCTTCGGCGATACCGGCCACACGCAACGCTTCCGGACCCATCGACGCACCGCGATCGCCGGCGCCGATGTCGGTGGGCGCACCGATCAGCGATAAGGACTGAAACTGTTTCATAGACTGAGCGGATGACGGAAAGTGGCGCGCAGCATAGCCGCACGTCACGGGCTTAGCCAGTTTACGAGGCTATACTGGAACCTTCGAACGGAGAACCGACATGAGCGGATTGGTCGACGACATTCTTTCCCATCTCAACGATGCGCAAGTCAGCGCCATCGCGGGACAACTCGGCACCGATCCCGCGCAGGCGCGCAACGCGATCGAACATGCGCTTCCGCTGATCGTCGGGCATATGGCGCAAAACGCGAGCACGCCGCAAGGCGCCGACGCGCTGAACAATGCGCTGGGCGAACATGCCGGCTTCAAGATTTCGGACGTGCTCAGCGGCGTATTGAGCGGTTCCAACGGCCAAGGCATTGGCGGCGCGATTCTCGGTCATATTTTCGGCGGCAATCAGAATGCGGCGAATCAGGGTCTGGGCCAGGTGACGGGATTGGGAACGCAGAATTCCGGACAGCTCATGGCGATACTCGCGCCGATCGTGATGGCAGCGTTGGCCAATCATGCGCAAACGCAAGGCGTGGGCGCCGGCGGCATCGGTGGCATGCTCGCGCAGGAGGCGCAGCAGATTCAGCAGCGCGGCGGCGTCGCGGGCGGGCTGCTGAATGCCGTGCTGAATCACGGCGGCGGAAACCTGGATCTCTCGAATGTACTCGGCGGTGTGTTGGGTTCTTTCACACGCCATTGATATTGTGACGTCTAGCTCGAGGTAGGCTGGCCGATGGAAAAAAATTGTTTGCATCGCGCACTGAAGCAAACGTCGCTGACGTTGTTTTCGATCGTCGCAGGCGCCGTGACGATGCACGATGCATCGGCGACGGCGCACCTCGTCAACGTGGGTCAGCCCATGAATTCCTTCGCGCCGCAGACGCTCACCATCGCCGCCGGCGACACCGTGACCTTCGTCAACAAGGGCGGCGAACACAATGTCGTTGCGGACGATAACTCGTTCCGATGCGCGATGGGTTGCGACGGCGATGGCCACGGCGGCTCGGGAACACCGAGCTCGGCGCCGTGGACGGCGACGGTCACCTTCTCAACGCCGGGCGACGTCGGCTATTACTGTGAAATCCATGGCCAGCCGGGCGCCGGTATGTTCGGCACGATTCACGTGGACGCAACCACGCCGGTTCGTCTGCAGTCGTTCGGCGTCGATTGATGGCGCGTTAAACGAATCCGAGATTCTTGATCGAAAAGTTCGAGAGGTTCGGGAAGATCGTGTTGATGTCGCTTGCGCCCAATCCGAACCAGCTCGCCAATGTCGCGGCGTATTGATCGACCGAGCTGGTAGGAATCAGACGGCCGTAGCCGTCGCCGACATCATTCTTGTTCGGAGACGCGACGCTCCACGTCGTCGACGGATTTTTCAGGCTCGGCATGACGACGCCGTACGTGGCGCCATTGTCGCCGGTGAAATTGACGCCGTTGCCATAGAATTTGCCGCCTTTGACGGCACCGCCCACGACGAAATGGTGTGAACCCCAACCATGATCGGTGCCGCTGTTGTTCGGCGTGAGCGTGCGGCCGAAGTCCGAGCACGTGAACGCGGTTGCCTTGTCGGCGATGCCGAACGCATTCAACGCGTTGTAGAAACCCGCGAGCGAACGCGATAGCAATTCGAGAATCCCGGGTTGGGCCGTCGTGCCATGCGTTGCCAATTCGCCGCTGTGGGTATCGTAGTTGCCGGTGCTGACGAAGAAGACTTGTCGTGTCAGGCCCGTATACCCGGGGACATTGTTGTTAGCCGCCCAAATCAGTTCCGCGACGGTCTGCAACTGCGTGTCCAGATCGTAACCGCTGGTGTTGCCGCTGGCGTCTTTGAAATAGGAGGCGATGTTGTGCGTCGTCTGAGCTTGTGCCGCCGCGATAGCGGCATTGATGACGCCCGATGTCGCGATCGAATGGTTCATCGTCGCCGCATACGTGCGTTCCATGACATTTGCCTGGCCCGGCAAGAAGAGCTGCGAGAATTGTGTGTCGCGCGTGATCGTGCCCGGCGCCGGCGCATACGGCGGTTGCAGCGTCGTTGCGCTGTCGGCATTCATCGTGTAGCCGTTCACCGATAAACCACGTGTGAAAAAATCGCCGCCATTCACGCCGGTCAAGATGGGCAACGACGGCTGGCCAGCCGCGACGAGATCGGCGATGCGCCCGCCCCACCCTGTCAGGGGAACGTTCGTCGGCGGTGAGGCCTGCCAATATGCCGTCTGGTCGGAATGCGAGAACAATTGCGGAGGCAGCGTCGCGCTATCGCCGAACGTTTGCGCTTGGGTGGTTGGTCCTACCAGCGTTCCGACGTTCGCGACGATCGCCGCTTTCTGCGCATTGAAAACGCTAGCCAGTTTGGACATCGACGGGTGCAGACCGTATGTACTGTTATCGCCCGGACTGCCTGCTTGGGTGCCCGTCGGATGCGTCAATGCTTGCATGCCGGCGTTGATGCCGATTTGGCCCGAACCCGTCGGGCGACAACTGTTGTAGTTGGTGCGAGCGATTCCCGAGATCGGCAGAATCGTGTTGAAACTATCGTTGCCGCCATAAAGAAATACGCAGACCAGCGCTTTGTAATCGGTGAACTGCAGTTGCTGCGTGGCCGCCTGCAGCAGACTCATCTGGCCGAAAGCCGAGTACACACTGGCTCCGCCGAGTGCGGCGCAAATCGTATCTTTGATGAATTTTCGACGATCCGGACGCATAGCGGATTCCTATTTCTGAACCATGTATTCGGGTGAAGTGAAGATCAAATAGAGGGCGCCGAGAACACGCCACTTACGCCAATCCGATCCGGTGTTGTCGTTGGTGATCGTATCGAGATACGCGATCAACGTTTGCCGCATGAACGGCGACATTTGACCCGACATGAAGCGCGTGCTGTACGCATCCACGAGCCCAGCGGACGACCCGCCGGTACCGGTGCCAGCCAACGCGGAATCCTCGTTCTGATCGTATTCGATGTAGCCGGTCGCGTCGTTATCGCAGGTTTGATTGGAATCGAAATAGGCGATGTTGCCGCCGATCGTGTTCGTCGAGTTAGCGATGTTGCTGTCGGTCTGCAGCTGCAATTCCGGACCGAGAAGATTCTTGGTTGTCATCTCGCCGGGCGGAATGAAACCCGGCTTGAAAAAGTTGAAGACGGTCGCCGCGTCGAGCGAAGCCTGCGACACCAGTCCGATGGTGTACTGCGTCTGATAGCTCGCATAACGATACGGTTGATTGGCGTACATCTGACTGGGCGCGCCGCCCGTTCCGACAATATTCTGCCCGCAGTAGTGCAACGCGTGCATCGCGCGCCAGAAGTGCGTGAGCACCAGCAAGGGTTCGCGCAACTTGCCGAACGTATCGGGATTAGTCCATTGACCGTATCGCGCTTCAGGATCGAGCAAAATGGCTTTCACGACGGCTTTCAGGTCGCCGCGAACGCCCGACCCGTTGTTGTTGAAAATCGTCGCGATGCGCTGGACGTAAGCCGGGCTCGGATTGCTCGTGACCAGCCGTTGGATGAGCTGCTTGCCGATGAACGGCCCGACGTTCGGATGATTGAAAATGTTGTCCAGCGCAAACGTCAGGTCAGCCGTCGCCGACTGGCCGACCGGCACGATGCCGTGATCGGCTTGGCCGTAGTCGAACAGCTGCTTGGTGACGAGGTCGTCCGGATGCGTGCCGTCGTCGTGATAGTCGATGCTGTTTTGCGTCGGGGATCCGATGGTCTCGTATGGAACCATCGGCGTTTCGAAATCGCTCGGATAATCGCCGTACGGCGGAAAGCAATAACTGAAGGCATCGTATGTTTGACCGGCATTGCAGTGCAGCCAGTTCCAGCTGGTAAACACGTGCGCAAACGCGGTTACCGTCGACTGCGTATAGGTCGGTATCGGCTGGCCACCCGACAGTTTCTGCGTACCGTCGATATTGAGCTCGACCAAACCGATACTGAAAAGCTGGTTGATCTCACGCCCGTAATTTTCGTCGGGATGCAGATTCTGCGACGAATCGGCGCGTCGATTGCCCATCATGTTCAGATACACGCCCATGGCCGGGCTGAGCGTCACGTCCTGCAACAAGGTGCGGTAGTTGCCGAAGGCATCGCGCGCGAGAATGTCGTAGAAGTATGCAAGGCCGCGCGGATAGCTGTAGAGATTGGAATTTTCTTGTGAGACCACGAAGATCTCGCTCAATGCAAACGCGACGCGTTGACGCAATTGGTCGCTATGGATGAGCATATTGTTTTGCGGATCGGGGCCGCCCATGGCGCCGAGAAACCACGCTTCCTGACGGTTCTCTTCGCCGGCTTCTTCACCCAGACTCTGTTCGATCCAATTCAGGTAATTGAGTTGGTACGTAGGCGTAGCGGCAAACTGATCATTTATCCAGTTGACGTAGCCGCGACTGCGCAGTGTCTGGATATCCGCATCGGTCGGCCCGAACGTCGCTTGCGCCAGAAAGCGCGATGCGTCGGAATTGTTGAAAGGTCCGGCGGTGAGGCCCTCGAGGCCGTCGTGGAACAGCGGATCCGGCCCATGACTGAGCGCCGTTGCGCTCATCGCCGATGCGCTGCCGAACAAGCCAACCAACATTCCCACCGCGAACGATAGCGGACGGACCGAACGGGCAAGAAAATAGGAACGCATGTGTTGTTTCCCCAACGACTGCGTAAGGGACATTAGCAAACTTTTGTAAAGGAAATCTGGACAGCCCGCACAAAACGAGTGTGTCGGGCGTCGCATTCGGCCGTCACAGAGGTGAAACCGTCGGCGCTGGCCTCCATTGCCCATCCTGCGTATGCTTTTGGGTTCGACGAGCGCGGTGAGTGGGAGTTGCGCAGCATGACGACGCTGCAAAGCGGCCAAAGCAACAACGACGGAGCGACTGTCTCGGAAGGATTTCTCGCCGGCGGCGGCGAGCTGGGAGAACTGTCGCGTACGTTCGATTGGTCGCGCTCCTCGCTCGGGATACCCTCGGCCTGGCCGCAGAGTCTAAAAACGGTCGTGCGCGTGATGCTCACGTCGCGACAACCGATCTGGATCGGCTGGGGTCGCGATCTCACGTTCTTCTACAACGATCCGTATAAAGCCATCATTGGCGGCAAACATCCGCACGCGCTGGGAAAACCGACCTCCGACGTCTGGTCGGAAATCTGGACGGATATCGGCCCGCTGCTCGACAAAGCCATGGGGGGCGTCGAAGGGACGTACGTCGAAGAGCAGCTGCTCGTCATGGAGCGCAACGGCTATCGCGAAGAGACGTATTACACGTTTTCGTACAGTCCGATTCCTGACGACGACGGAAAGCCCGGCGGCATCATTTGCGCGAATACGGACGACACCAAGCGCGTCGTCGGTGAGCGTCAGCTGTCCACACTGCGCGATCTGGCCAGTGCCATCGGCGACACGCGATCGTGGCTCGAAGTGTGCGATCGCTCGGTAGCCGCGCTCTCAAAGAATGCCCGCGACATTCCATTCGCGATGATCTATATGGCCGATAGCGACGGCGAACAGCTTTCGCTCGTCGCCTCATGCGGCATCGTCGACGGCCATTCGGCGGCACCGCGCAGCGCTCCGCTAGCCAGCAATGCGCCATGGCCGTTTGCCGACGTACTCGCCGGCAACGAACCGCATGTCGTCACCGACCTCGACAAAAAGTTCACGGACATTCTTCCGCTGGGCGCCTGGAGCGAAGCGCCGACGAAAGCGGCGATGCTGCACATCATGTCGGCCGGTCACACCGGACGTACCGGCGTGCTCATCGTCGGGCTGAATCCGTTTCGACTCTTCGACGACAACTATCGCGACTTCCTCGCGCTCGTATCCGGGCAGATCGGCGCCGCCATCGCCAATGCCGACGCGTACGAGCACGAACGTCAGCGCGCCGAAGAATTGGCCGCGCTCGATCGTTCGAAGACGGCGTTCTTCTCCAACTTGAGTCATGAATTCCGCACGCCGTTGACGTTGATGCTCGGGCCCCTGGAAGAATCGCTGGCGAATGCAGCCGCGTTGCCGGCCACCGAACTTGATCGCGTCAAAATCGTTCATCGCAATAGTTTGCGTTTGCTCAAGCTCGTGAATTCCCTGCTCGATTTTTCGCGCATCGAAGCCGGACGCGTGCAGGCCACGTTCCAGGCCACCGACGTGAGCGCCTACACCGCGGAGCTTGCAAGCAACTTCCGATCGGCCACCGAAAAAGCCGGATTGCGACTCGTCATCGATTGCCCGCCGTTGTCGGAACCGGTCTACATCGATCGCGACATGTGGGAAAAGATCGTTCTGAATTTGTTGTCGAATGCATTCAAGTTCACGTTCGACGGCGAGATTCGCGTCTCGCTTCGACAAAACAACGGCGCCGCCGTATTGACGGTACAAGATACCGGCACCGGCATTCCTGAGAGCGAAATGCCGCGCCTGTTCGAACGCTTTCATCGCGTGCATGGCGCGCGTGGACGCAGCTTCGAAGGCAGCGGTATCGGACTGGCACTGGTGCGCGAACTCATCGAACTTCACGGCGGATCGATTCATGCGCATAGCCAAGTCGATCGCGGCACGACGTTCGTCGTCAGCGTGCCGTTGGGTATCTCACATCTCCCCGCCGACCAGGTTCGCGAAGGTACGACGACACCGGCGGCAGTCAGAGCGCAGGCATTCGTCGAAGAAGCATTGCGCTGGTTGCCGGACTCGGCCATCGGCGACGCTACCGACGACGCGACCACGATTGAAATGGCGACCGATCGCCCGGCGCCGGATGAGCACGCGCGCGTCCTTATTGCCGACGACAACGCCGACATGCGCGATTACATTTATCGTTTGCTGAGTGCGCACCACCGCTGCGAGCGCGTCGCCGACGGCGAAGCAGCGTTGGCCTCGATCCGCGCGCACCGTCCCGATCTGTTGTTGACCGACATCATGATGCCGAAGTTGGACGGTTTCGGTTTGATCAAAGCGATCCGCGGCGACGAACAATTACGCGACCTTCCGATCATCGTGCTATCCGCCCGCGCCGGCGAAGACGCGAGCGTGGAAGGGCTATCCGCCGGTGCCGACGATTACATGGTCAAACCCTTTTCCGCGCGCGAACTCATCGCGCGTGTCGACGGGGCCCTTGCCATGGCGCGCGTGCGCCGCACGATGGGCGAGGCGTTGCGTGAAGAAGCCAGATCGCTGGAGTTGAAAGTCGCTCAACGCACGGCAGAAATCGCAGCGGCGAACGAACAGCTTCGTCGCGAAGCCGAAGAGCGCGAAAAAGTGGAACACGCACTGCGTCAATCGCAAAAAATGGAGGCCGTCGGCAAACTCACCGGCGGTATCGCGCACGATTTCAACAATCTCCTGCAAGTCGTCGGTGGCAATCTCCAGCTGCTGGCCAAAGACGTGGGCGGCAACGACAAAGCCGAGCAACGCGTCCGCAATGCATTGGCCGGCGTATCGCGGGGATCGAAACTCGCCTCGCAACTATTGGCGTTCGGACGTCGTCAGCCGCTGGCGCCGAAAGTCGTGAATTTGGGCCGCTTCGTGCGCGGCATGGACGATCTTCTGCGCCGCGCATTGGGCGACGGCGTCGAAGTCGAAACCGTCATTTCCGGCGGGCTATGGAATTCGCTGGTCGACCCGTCGCAAGTCGAGAACGCTTTGTTGAATCTCGCGATCAATGCGCGCGACGCGATGAATGGCCACGGCAAACTCACCATCGAGGCGGGCAACGCGTCACTGTCCGATGACTACGCGCTGCGTGACGCCGACGTCAAAGCCGGACAATATGTCGTGCTCGCCGTTACCGACACCGGTATCGGCATGACGCCGGATGTGATGGAACACGCGTTCGAGCCATTCTTCACGACCAAGCCCGAAGGCCGCGGCACCGGTTTGGGGTTGAGTATGGTCTACGGTTTCGTGAAGCAGTCGAATGGCCATATAAACATCTATAGCGAACCGGGTCATGGCACGACGGTAAGAATTTATCTGCCGCGCGTCGCACAGGCCGAAGACGTTACCGTCGAAGTCGATTCCGGCACGATCGAAGGCGGCAACGAACTTATTCTCGTCGTCGAGGACGACGACGATGTGCGCCACACTGTGATCGAACTGTTGACCGATCTCGGTTACCGCGTTCTCAAAGCCCGCGATGCGCAAGGCGCACTCGCCATCATCGAGAGCGGCGCGCCGATCGATCTTTTATTTACCGATGTCGTGATGCCGGGTCCGGTGCGCAGTCCTGAACTGGCGCGACAAGCGCGCGAGCGGTTGCCGCACGCCGCGATTCTCTTCACCTCCGGCTACACGGACAACGCCATCGTCCACGGCGGCCGTCTCGATCCCGGCATCGAATTGTTGAGCAAACCCTATCGACGCGAAGCGCTGGCGCGCAAGATTCGCCAGGTCTTGCGCAATCAAGCGCAACAAGGCGCCGCCGCGAAACGCTCGTCACGCCTTGCAAGCGCCGGAATTTCTCCGCTGACCATTCTGTTCGTCGAGGACGACGATCTCGTCCGTCTGTCGACGTCGGAATTGCTGACCGAATTGGGCCACACCGTCATGCAAGCCGGCAGCGGCGCGGAGGCGCTTCGTCTGCTCGATGCCGCCAACATCGATGTCCTGATGACCGACGTCAACTTGCCCGACATGCGCGGCGGCGACATCGCCGCACAAGCGCGTGAGCAAATGCCCGCGGCAACGGTTATTTTCGCCACCGGCAACGACGCCATCCCCACCACATCGAACGGCACGAAAATCGACGACGCGATCCTGCTGCGCAAGCCATTCACCGTCAGCGCATTGAACGATGCGTTGCGCACCGCCAACGGTCGATCGAACTCGAAATAAAGCCGAGCCAGGCGGCCGACTATCCGACTATGGTCTCCGTACTGTCGCGACGGCGCGCGGCTGCCGCATGCTAGATTTACCGTTGGGAAAATCGTTGCTGCCAGCTCAACGGGGAATCGCCGTGACATTTCTGATTTGTCTCTTCGCACTCGCGTTTCTGATGTTCGTCGCCTATCGCGGCTACAGCGTCATTTTGTTCGCGCCGATCGCGGCGATGCTTGCCGTCCTGCTCACCGATCCGGCCGCGGTGCCGCCGATGTTCACCGGCGTGTTCATGGACAAAATGGTCGGCTTCGTCAAAAACTATTTCCCGGTATTTCTGCTCGGCGCCGTGTTCGGCAAAGTCATCGAGCTTTCCGGATTTTCGAAGTCGATCGTCGCGTCGGTGATCCGCATCGTCGGCCGCGAACGGGCTATGATGTCCATCGTCATCGTTTGCGCGCTGCTGACCTACGGCGGAGTGTCGCTCTTCATCGCCGTGTTCGCCGTGTACCCGTTCGCCGTTGAAATGTTCAAGCAAGGCGACATTCCGAAACGCCTGATACCCGGTGCCATCGCGCTCGGCGCATTTTCGTTCACGATGGATTCGCTGCCCGGCACGCCGCAAATCCAGAACATCATCCCGACTACTTTTTTCGGCACGGACGCCTACGCGGCGCCGTGGCTCGGCATCATCGGCAGTATCTTCATTTTTGTGCTCGGCGTTTCGTATCTCGAATGGCGCCGGCGCCAGGCCCGCGCCGCGAACGAAGGTTACGGCACCGGACATTTGAACGAGCCCGAACCGATTCCGGAAGGACGTCTCGTCAATCCCTTCATCGCGATTTTGCCGCTGGTTCTCGTCGCCGTTTTCAACAAGCTGTTCACGATCTGGGTGAACAATGCGTACGGAAAAACGTACGACGTCTCGATGCCGGGCTTGGACAAGCCGATCAGCGTGACGATTTCCAGCGTCGCCGCCATCTGGGCGGTGGAAGGCGCATTGCTGATCGGCATTTTGTGCGTGCTCGTATTCGCATTTCGCGCGGTGAAAGAACGTTTCGCCGAAGGCAGCAAATCGGCCATCGGTGGCGCGTTGCTCGCGTCGATGAACACGGCATCGGAATACGGATTCGGCGCCGTCATCGCGGCGCTGCCAGGGTTCATCGCGATCCGCGAAGCGTTGACGTCCATTCCCAATCCGCTCGTCAACGAAGCGGTGACGGTGACATCGCTCGCCGGCATCACCGGCTCGGCATCCGGCGGTTTATCGATCGCACTCGCCGCGATGGCGAAGCAATTCCTCGCCGCCGCGGACGCCGCCGGAATTCCGCATGACGTCTTGCATCGCGTCGCATCGATGGCATCGGGCGGCATGGATACGCTGCCTCACAACGGCGCGGTCATCACGGTGCTCGCGGTGTGCGGGTTGACGCATCGTCAGTCGTACAAAGATATTTTCGCCGTCACGTGCATCAAGACGCTCGCAGTGTTTTTCGTGATCGCGCTGTATTACGTGACGGGGTTGAATTGATGTCACGTCGCGGCGGCGAGTTCTCGCAGCGCGGTATCGAGCGCACCTAGCGCTGCGTCCGAATTCACCAGAGAATCGAGGTTGCTGCGAATGCGCGCGACCACATCGTCGCGCCGCTGTTGATCGTGCGCGATGGATACGGCGATTTCGGCAAGGTGTATCGGCGATGTTGCGATCAATTCGTCGCAACCGACCATGCGCAACATCGCTGCCGACTGTCGGCTCCGCATGAATTCGCCTGGACACGTCACCACCGGCAATCCGCTGCGCAACGCGTCGAGCGTCGCGTTGCCGCCCGACCAATGCAGCGTGTCGATCATCACCGCGCAGGCGGAATTGACGCGCAAATAGTCGGAACGATCGCATTCCGGAATCCAGAGCAAGTGGCGTTGCGGATCGGCGACCACTTCACGCAGCGCGCGATGCAATCGGTCACGCACCAATAGCGCCGGGCTCGGCGACTTCAACTCGAACAACACGAACAACGCGCTCGGGTCGCGTCGGACAATTTCCACAAGTATACGATCGCAATCCGGATGCAATTTATACAGCGCTTGCGGGACGAGATACGGCTTGCGTCCGTTGGGGATTCCCAAATCGACTGCCGAGATCGGTGGCGGCGTCGGCGGACTCGCATAGCGCGTACCGATTCCGGGTAACAAGACGAGGCGTTCGCGATAATGATCCTGTGCGTTCGGCGGCTCCATCGTGGAACACGACAGGTAAGCGTCGATCGTCGGCAATCCGCTGGTTACCGGGTGACCCCACGCGCATACCTGCACGCGCGCCAGCCGCATCGCGGCGAGCGCAAGCAAATGGCCGTCCATACCGAGTTCGGGATAGACGATCACATCGCATGCCAGATCGCGTATTCGCGACGCATTTTCTTCCAGGCCGACATCGCAGACGATCTCGCCGGCCGCGCTGCCGACGAGCCGTTCGGTCAACGCATCCCGGTGCGAACCCGGCGTTCGAACCAACAACACTTCCCAATCATTTTGGGCGAGATGCTCGATCCACGCGGAGAAATACCAGCCCACCGTGCATTCATGCAACTGACTGCTGACGAACGCGACGCGCGGCCGCGTTCGCTTCGGCGCGATGGGTGCGTCTGAAAAATTCGGCAGTAGCGCGCCCAAACCATTCGCGAGCCAGTCGCCGAATACGGTCTGCGCGTAACGATCGTCACCACCCTGATAGGCGAGCAGGAAATTATCCCAGACCAGATCGTTCGGCTTGGCCTGCATCGCGACGAGCTTGTCCGGCGAATAGTCGTCGACGAATGTTTGCTGCCGCCGCATGAAATCGTTGCGAATCTCCAGAAGACTCGCGCTGTCGGCATATGTCGACGGCAGCCCGAGCGCCAACGCGCGGTCGGATCGCAGACGCGCCAGCGGTTCGGACGCGTGCGCATTTGAATACGCCGACAATACGCGCCGGCTTGAGCCGAGATCGCCTTTCGAACGCATATGTCCGGCGAACGTGCGAACCCAGCGCCAAGCGTCGGGCTGCTCGATCGCGATTCTTTCCGCGAGCGATGCCGCTTCGTTATTGCATCGCGCGCGAATCAGAAGCTCGGCGCACGTGCGCGCCGCGTCGCCGCGCACGGTGGGCTGTATCGCTAAAAGTAATCGCGTTCCGTTTGCGGTGAGTCCCCGCGAAAATTCAGCGTGCGCACGTTGGATGGCCGCTTCCGGGTCGTTGTAGATCGGCGGTGTGTGCTCCATGACCGGAATGGCAATGCCATCGAACGATGGCGGACGCTCGCTGCTGGAATTGACGCCCAAATTATAGCGTGTGGCGATTTTTCAGGCGCAGTGCGCTTCGATGAGCGACCGCGCCGCTTTCGCGATCGCCGCCACCGGTCCGGTATTCAGCGCGTAAGTCAGACGCGTGTAATAGCCACCTTCCATCAACAACATCAATGCGTCGCCGAGCGCGTTGGCATCGCGGGCGCCCGCGTCACGCGCGAGTTTGCGCAGGCGTTTGCGGATTTCGCTTTTGTAATCGTGAACGATGCCGGCCAGCATTTCATTGTCTTCCGGAATTTCCACGGCCGCGTTGCCCAGCGCGCAACCACGACTCGTGCGGCATTCGGCTTCCGCCTCGCCCGCCGAGCAGGTCATGCCGAGATAGCTGTCGAACAGCGCATAAAGTTGCTTGAGCGGATCGCCTTTATACGGCGCGATCGTCGTATCCCACCACTCGAAATATTCGCGTTCCTGCTCGCGCAGATATTCCGCGACCAGATCTTCCTTCGACGGAAAACTGCGATAAAAACTCATCTTGTTGGTGCCGGCTTCCTGCGCGATGGCGTCGACGCCGACAGCGCGAATTCCATGCCGATAAAAAAGATCGCACGCGGTCTCGAAAATCCGGTCACGCACGCGAGGCTTGGCGCTAGGTTCAATTTTTTCAAAGCCGGATTTTTCGACCGCCACCCGTTTTGCACTCACGACACGTACTCCTATTGACACGTTAGTTACCCCTCAGTAACATCGCACTTGTTACTTACCGGTAACGTACATATGTAGGCAGCTTGCGGCAGCGCAAGTTTCAAGTCAAGGCGCGGAGCAGCACACCGGTAAGTCTGGTTATCGATGATTCAAGGAGTTGTCATGAAGACCCTCAACGCTCGCAGTTTGGCTTCAATTCCGCTGGTGATCGGCGTTGCAATTGTGGCTGGATGCTCTCATTCGACCGCCAATCCGTCCGCTGCGGCACCGCCGCCGACGGTCAGCGTCGCCCAGGTCGTTTCCAAACCTATTCGCGATTTCGAAGAATTCTCCGGACGACTGGAACCGGTCACCACCGTGTCGGTGCAGCCGCGCGTGGCGGGTTTCATCGAATCGGCTCAGTTCACCGAAGGCTCGCGCGTCAAGAAAGGTCAGGTCCTGTTTCGGATCGATCCGCGCCCGTTTCAAGCCGAAGTCGATCGTCTGGCCGCGCAGTTGAAGCATGCGCATACGCAGTCGAATCTGGCATCGACGAACAACAAGCGTGGCGAACAATTGTTGGCCAAGCATGTCATCTCGCAACAGGATTTCGATCAGCTGCAGGCCACCTCGACCGCCAGCGAAGACGATATCGGCGCTGCGGCGGCCGCGCTGGAAGCGGCGCGTTTGAATCTCGAATTCACGCAAGTCAAATCGCCGATCGATGGGCGTGTGTCGAACATGTTGATCACGCCGGGCAATCTGGTGGGCACGACGAGCGTTTTGACGACCGTTGTTTCCGATAATCCGGTGTACGCGTATTTCGACGCGGACGAGCAAACGTATCTGCGCTTCGCGCACAAATCCGAAAACAGTTCGATGCCGGTTTACATGGGGCTCGTCGACGAACAGGGTTATCCGCACGAAGGTCATCTGAATTTTGTCGATAACCAAGTCGATGCGCACAGCGGAACCATTCGCGCGCGCGCGGTGTTCGACAACGCCGATGGCGCGTATACGCCGGGCCTGTTCGCGCGCATCAAGCTGGTCGGCGGCAAAGCGCACGACACGATCCTGATCGACGAACGCGCCGTCGGCACCGACCTGGGCAAGAAATTCGTGCTCGCGCTCAAGCAGGACAACACGGTCGAATATCGGCCGGTGACTCTCGGCGCGAACATCGATGGGTTGCGCGTCGTGAACCAGGGTCTCGCGGCGGGCGATGTCATCGTCGTGAATGGTTTGCAGCACGTGCGACCGGGCGCGCTGGTCACGCCATCGCATGTGGCGATGCAGTCGGACAGTAAAGGTCTCGCGCAGGTTGAAGTGCCGGTGCCGAAAACCGCGATGAAGTAAGTCGCAAGCGCGTTCGCAAACAGTTCCTCTTGAAACGTCGCCCGTTAGCGGGGGACAAGGGAAGGCTCGTCATGAATCTCTCGCAATTTTTTATCTCGCGTCCCGTCTTCGCCGGCGTTTTGTCGGCGATGATTTTGATCGCGGGTCTCATCTCGATTCCGAATCTGCCGATCTCGGAATACCCGCAAGTGGTGCCGCCTACGGTCGTCGTACGCGCGACGTACCCGGGCGCGAATCCGAAAGTGATCGCCGACACGGTCGCCGGACCGCTCGAACAGGCGATCACCGGTGTGGAGGACATGCTCTATCAGTTCTCGCAGGCGACCAGCGACGGCGTGATGACGCTAACCGTCACGTTCAAACTCGGCACCGACGTCGACAAAGCGCAGGTGCTCGTGCAGAACCGCGTCGCGCAGGCCACACCGAAGTTGCCGCAAGACGTACAGCGGCTCGGTGTGACGACCGCGAAAGCATCGCCCGACATCACGATGGCGGTGTTCATCATCTCGCCGGATGGACGCTACGACCAAACGTATCTTTCCAACTTCGTCGCGTTGCATATCAAGGACGAACTGGCGCGCCTCGATGGCGTCGGCGACGTGCAGCAATTCGGCGGTGGCAATTATTCAATGCGCGTATGGCTCGACCCGGAAAAAGTCGCCGCGCGTGGGTTGACGGCGGGCGATGTCGCCAGCGCGATCCGCGAACAGAACGTGCAAGTGGCCGCGGGGCAGCTCGGATCGCCGGCCGTGCCTTCCGATAGTTCGTCGCGCCCGAATTTCCAGATCGCGGTGAGCACGAAAGGCCGACTCGTCGACGAAGAAGATTTCGCCAACATCATCATCCGCACCGGCAACGATGGTCAGATCACGCGTCTGCGCGATGTCGCGCGCGTGGAACTTGGCTCGGACAATTACGCGTTGCGCGCGATGCTCGACAATCAGACGGCCGTGGCCATTCCGATTTTCCAACGCCCTGGAAGCAACGCGATCGCCATCTCCGACGCGGTGCGCGCCAAGATGGCCGAACTGAAAAAGAGTTTTCCGGAAGGCATCGACTATAACGTCGCCTACGATCCGACCGTGTTCGTTCGCGGCTCGATCGAAGCGGTGTTGCACACGTTGCTGGAAGCGATTCTACTCGTGGTCATCGTCGTCATCATCTTCCTGCAAACCTGGCGCGCGTCGATTATTCCGTTGCTCGCCGTGCCGGTGTCGTTGATCGGCACGCTCGGCGTCATGCATCTGTTCGGGTTCGGACTGAACACGTTGTCGCTGTTTGGACTTGTCTTGGCGATCGGCATTGTCGTCGATGACGCGATCGTCGTCGTCGAAAACGTCGAACGAAACATCAGCGAGGGTTTGTCGCCGTTCGACGCGACGAAACAGGCGATGAAAGAAGTCACCGGCCCGATCATCGCCACGGCGCTCGTGCTGTGCGCGGTGTTTTTGCCGACGGCCTTCATCAGCGGTTTGTCAGGCGAATTCTTCAAGCAGTTCGCGCTGACGATTGCGATTTCAACCGTGATTTCCGCGTTCAATTCGCTGACGTTGTCGCCGGCGTTGTCGGCGTTGTTGTTGAAGTCGCACGACGCGCCGCCCGATCGGTTCTCGCGTCTGCTGAATTTTCTGTTCGGCTGGTTTTTTCGTCCATTCAATCGATTCTTCGCACGCGCGGCGGACGGTTACGTCGCCACGGTCGCTCGCGTGCTGCGCAAGAGCGGCATCGCCGTATTCATTTATATCGGACTGATCGCGCTCACCGCGTTCGGCTTTTCCCATACGCCGAATGGTTTTGTTCCTGCACAGGACAAACAATATCTCGTCGGCTTCGCGCAATTGCCGGACGCGGCGACGCTCGATCGCACGCAAGCGGTGATCAAACGCATGACCGATATCGCACTGAAAACGCCAGGCGTCGAATCAGTACCTGCGTTTCCGGGTTTGTCGATCAATGGATTCACGAATGCGCCGAATTCCGGTATCGCGTTCACGCCGCTGAAACCGTTCGAGGAACGTCGCGATGCCTCGCAATCGGCGGGCGCCATCGCGATGGCGATGAATCAGAAGTTCGCGCAGATCCAGGATGCGTTTATCGCGATCTTCCCGCCGCCGCCGGTCAACGGGCTCGGCACGATCGGCGGATTCAAATTGCAGATTGAAGATCGCGGCAATTTCGGCGCCGACGAATTGTATAAAAATGTACAAAACGTCATCGCCAAGGCCAGCACACGGCCTGAGTTGGCCGGCGTTTTTTCCGGATTCCAGGTCAACGTTCCGCAAATCGAAGTGGAAGTCGATCGCGAGAAAGCGAAATCCGCGGGCGTGGCGTTACAAGACGTCTACGACACGATGCAAATGTATCTCGGCGCGCTCTACATCAACGACTTCAATCGTTTCGGCCGCACGTATCAAGTCAACGCGCAAGCCGAACCGTCGTTCCGTTTGAATGCGGAAGATATCGGCCGTCTGAAAACACGCAATGCGCGCGGCGCCATGATTCCGTTGGCGAGTTTCGTCACGGCGCATGAGACGTCCGGACCCGATCGCGTCCCGCATTACAACGGCTATCTTGCCGCCGAGATCAACGGCGCCGCCGCGCCTGGCTACAGCTCAGGTCAGGCGCAGGCCGCGATCGAAGAAGTGCTAGCGAAAGAATTGCCCAACGGCATGACGTACGAATGGACGGATCTGACGTATCAGCAAATCCTCGCCGGCAACACGATGATCTATATCTTTCCGCTCGTCGTGCTGCTCGTGTTTCTCGTGCTGGCCGCTCAGTACGAATCGATTTCACTGCCGCTCGTGGTGATCCTGATCGTGCCGATGACGTTGCTCTGCGCGATCCTCGGTGTGCTCGTTTCCGGCGGCGACAACAACATCTTTACGCAGATCGGACTGATCGTGTTGATCGGACTCGCATGCAAAAACGCGATTCTTATCGTCGAGTTCGCGAAAGACCGCGAAGCGTTGGGCGAATCGGTGTGGCAGGCAGTGCTCGATGCATGCCGGTTGCGCTTGCGTCCGATCTTGATGACGTCGCTCGCGTTCGTGATGGGTGTGGTGCCGCTCGTAACGTCCGTCGGCGCCGGTGCGGAAATGCGTCGTGCGATGGGTGTGGCGGTTTTTTCAGGAATGCTGGGCGTCACTTTTTTCGGACTGCTGTTGACGCCGGTGTTCTATTTGTTGGTGCGCCGTCGTCGCGCCAAGCGCTTGCAGAACATGCAGGACGGCCCAACGTCTACACCCACGCTTGCACACAGTCACTGATTTCGATCGATCATTGCATAGGAGAATCACATGGCAAAGAAAATCGCCCTAGTAACGGGAGCAACACGCGGCATCGGACTGGAAACGGTTCGCCAGCTTGCCCATAACGATATCCACGTCATCCTGGCCGGACGCGATGTGTCGAAAGCCGAGGAAGCTGCCAAGAAATTGCGCGACGATAAACTCGACGTCGAAGCGATCGCGCTCGACGTGACCGACGAGAAAAGCATCGCAACCGCCGTCCGGTCGATCGAGAAGCGCCACGGCCATCTCGATATTCTCGTCAACAACGCCGGCGTGCTTTTCGACGATCAGAAGAAAAAACCATCGGAGCAATCGATCGAAACCTGGCGCAAGACATTCGACACGAATTTGTTCGGTCTGGTTGAAAACACGAACGCGTTTTTGCCGCTGCTCAAAAAGTCGCCGGCTGGACGCATCGTCAATGTATCGAGCGGTCTGGGCTCGATCACGATGCATTCCGATCCGAAGTCGCCGATCTACAACTACAAAATTCCCGCGTACGACGTGTCCAAGAGCGCGGTCAACGCGTGGACCGTCCACCTCGCGTGGGAATTGAAAGACACAGCGATCAAGGTCAACACGATTCACCCGGGTAGCGTGAAGACGGATATGAATAGCGCCGGCGATCTGGATGTCGAGGAAGGTGCGAAGAGCAGCGTCGAACTCGCATTGATCGGCAAGGACGGACCGAATGGAAGTTTCTCGCACCTCGGCCAGCAACTGCCCTGGTGATGTGAGCGACGCAGCGCGGACGGCGATTGTCCGCGCTTTTTGCATGACGGAACCCAAACCCTTGCTGAACGAAACGGTGCGGCGGCGCGGTTAAGTGGGCCACATTGAGTAGTATTCGGCGGTTAACTTTCTGTTGAACGCCATGCCTTCGAACAACGACACCCACATCGATTCGCCCTTCCGCAAACGCGCCTTTTTGCCGTTCGGAACGGCGCTCGGATTGGCACTCGCCCTCGCCGCCTTAATCGTCGTCGGCATCCTGACGGCGCGTAGCGTGCAAAACGATGCCGAAACCGGCGATCGCGTCACGCATACGATGGCGGTCCTCGAAAATCTCGAGACATTGCTGTCGCAGGTTAAAGACGCCGAAACAAGTCAGCGCGGGTATTTGCTGACGAACAAAGAGACCTATCTGGTTCCGTTCACCAACGCCAAAGCCGACATCGGCGGCGTGGAATACTCACTGAAGAAATTGCTGTCCGATACGCCAGAGCAATTGACGCGTCTGGACAAACTGATCACGTACATCGATCAAAAAATCTCGGAGCTGACGCAAACGGTCGACCTCGCGCGCAGTGGAAATCCTGAAGAGGCGCTGGTCATCGTACGCACCGATCGCGGCAAGCTGACGATGGACGCGATTCGCACGCAAGTGGCGACGATGGAGACGGCGGAACGCTCGGCGCTGGCGCAACGACAAAATGAATGGAAAACCTCGGCCGCCGACACGGCGCGGATCGTCCTGCTCGGCGTGAGCGCGGTGCTGCTGCTGCTGATCATCGGCGGCTTTATTTTGTCACGCGACTACAAGCGTCAACTCAGCGTGTCGTGGACGGAAGCCGGCTTGGCCACGCTGAGCACGCGCCTGCAAGGCGATCTGCGCCTGGATGTGCTCGGGCGCAACGCCATCGATTTCCTCGCGCACTATCTCGATGCGCAGGTCGGGGCGATTTACCTGATCGAGTCGAATGGCTTGTATCGGCGCATCGCGGCGTACGCGATGGACAATCTGAAGACCGCCGACGAATTTCGTCCACGTGAAAGCCTGCTCGGCCAGGCGATCGCCAATCGCCGTTTGCTGCGCGTGACGGATGTGCCGGCAGCCTACCTCGACGTGAATTCCAGTCTTGGACACGCAAAACCACGCGAAATCGTCATCGTTCCGGTGGCCGCGCACGAAAGTCTGCAAGCCGCCGTCGAACTGGGTTTCACGCGTCCGGTGACGATGGAACGCGAAACATTTCTGGTGCGCGCGTGCGACGTGATCGGCATGAGCGTGCGCTCGGCGAAAGATCGTAGTCGGCTTGAAGATCTGCTGGAAGAAACGCAACGGCAATCCGAAGAGTTGCAGACGCAACAGGAAGAACTGCGCGTCAGCAACGAAGAACTCGAAGAGCAAGGTCGCGCACTGCGTGAATCGCGCGCTCAGCTCGAAGCGCAACAGGCCGAGCTGGAGCAGACGAATACGCAATTGGAAGAACAGGCCCAATTGCTCGAGCATCAGAAAGACGAATTGTCCAGCGCCGCGGAAGTGCTCGTCGACAAAGCCAACGAGCTCGAATCGGCGAATAAGTATAAAAGTGAATTTTTAGCGAACATGAGTCACGAGTTGCGCACGCCGCTGAACTCGACGCTGATCCTCGCCCGTCTGCTCGCCGACAACAAGACCGGCAATCTTTCCGACGAGCAAGTGAAATACGCGCAGACGATTTCATCGGCCGGCAACGAACTGCTCGGATTGATCAACGACATCCTTGATCTGTCGAAGATCGAAGCGGGCAAAGTCGAGCTGTCGCCGCAGTCGATTTCGGTCAAAACGTTTGTACAGGAAATCGCCAACGGCTTCATTCCGCTAGCGGAACAGAAAAACCTCAAGTTGATCACAACCATCGAGCCGAACGCGCCAGAGCATCTGGAAACCGACGCGCAGCGCGCCAGCCAGATATTGAAAAACCTGCTCTCGAACGCGCTCAAATTCACAGAACGCGGCGAGATCGAGGTTCGCGTGTTTTCGAGCGCGCCGAATAGGGTGTCGTTCACCGTGCGCGACACGGGCATCGGCATCGCCAAAGCGCAGCAGGGCATCGTCTTCGAAGCCTTTCGGCAGGCCGACGGCAGCACGCACCGCAAATACGGCGGCACGGGGCTGGGACTTTCCATTTCGCGCGACCTGACGCGACTGCTCGGTGGCGAACTGACGCTGACCAGCGCGCCTGGCGTCGGCAGTACGTTCACGCTGACGCTGCCCGTCGATTTCACGCCGCTCAGCGATCGCGCCGTCGCGCCGACGATTACCGCGACGTCGATGGCGTTGGCCGGTCATCGCGAGACGTTGGTCGAATCGAAGTCGCGTCTGTCGTCGAAAGAAACAATTCCTCTTCCGCAGATACCCGACGACCGCCAAAACCTCACGCCGCAGTCACGACGCATTCTGATCGTCGAAGACGATGTCGCGTTCGCGTCGATCCTGCACGATCTGGCGCACGAGCAAGGTTTTCAATGCGTCATTGTTCACGACGGCGCAGCCGGTCTCGCGGCCGCGACGCATTACGAACCGCAGGCGATTTTGCTCGACATGCAACTGCCGACGATTTCCGGCTTGAATATTCTGCAGGAACTCAAGCGCAATCCGCGCACGCGGCATATTCCGGTCCACATCATTTCGGTATCCGATGTGTCCGAAGAAGCTTTGCGACTCGGCGCCGTCGGTTATGCGTTGAAGCCGGTCGAGCGCGAACAGCTCGTCGATGCATTGAAGAAAATGGAAAACATTTTCACGTCGGGTGTCCGTCGCATTTTGCTGGTGGAAGACGACGATCGCCAACGCGCGAGCGTGCGCGAATTGCTGGCCGGGCTCGAAGCGGAAATCCGCGATGTCAGCAGCGCGAAGGACGCGCTGAATCTCCTGACCACGCTCACGTTCGATTGCATGGTGATGGATCTGAACTTGCCGGACATGAGCGGATTCGACCTGCTGCAGCGCATGTCACAGCAGGACGATATCGCGTTTCCGCCCGTCATTATCTACACAGGCCGTTCGCTGACCGCCGACGAGGAGCAGAAGCTGCGTCGGTTTTCGCGCTCGATCATCGTCAAGGACGCGCGTTCGCCGGAACGGTTGCTCGACGAGGTTACGCTGTTTCTGCATCAGGTCGAATCGCGCCTGCCGGCCGAAACGCAGCGCATGCTGTCGGAGACGCGAAGCCGCGACGTAACGCTCGAAGGCCGCCGCGTGCTGCTCGTGGAGGACGACGTGCGCAACATATTCGCGCTGAGCAAAGTCCTCGAACAAGCTGGCACCAAGCTCGAAATCGCACGCAACGGACGCGAAGCGCTGGAAGCGTTGGAAAAGCACATGGCGTCGCCGACGACCGCAATCGACCTGGTGCTGATGGACATCATGATGCCGGAAATGGACGGCTTGACCGCGATGCGCGAGATTCGCAAACGCCCGGCGTGGAAGCGCTTGCCGATCATCGCCATCACGGCCAAGGCCATGCGCGACGATCAGGACCGTGCGCTGGAAGCCGGCGCGAACGATTACATCGCCAAGCCGATCGATATCGAAAAACTGATGTCGCTGGCGCGCGTGTGGATTTCGAAGAAATGAACCGCGCTGCATGAGCACGGAATTCGATATCGAACTGCCGTTGTTCGTGGAAGCGGTGTTTCGGAAATATCATTACGATTTCCGCGACTACGCGCCGGCGTCGCTGAAACGCCGGCTGCGTGCCGCCTTGCCGCGTTTCGCATGCGAAAGTCTTTCGCACTTGCAGCATCGTCTTCTGCGCGAGCCTGCGATTTTTCCGCAGCTGCTCGATTACCTGACGGTGCAACTCAGCGAAATGTTTCGCGATCCGGACTACTACCGCTCCGTACGCACGCATGTCGTGCCGGTGCTGCGCACGTATCCGTCGCTGAAAATCTGGGTGGCCGGTTGCAGCACCGGCGAGGAAGTCTATTCGCTGGCGATTCTGCTGCAGGAAGAAGGATTGCTGAAACGCACGCTCATCTATGGCACGGACATCAACGCGCAAGCGCTGCGCAAGGCCGAGGCCGGCGTTTACGACATCGATCGCATCGCGCTGTTTTCCCAGAACTACTTGCGCAGCGGCGCGCGGAATTCGCTGTCGTCTTATTACACGGCCGCTTATGGCAACGCGGTGTTCGACGCGACGCTGAAAAAGCACATGGTCTTTTCCGATCACAGTCTGGCCACCGATAGCGTCTTCGCCGAAATGCAATTCGTGTCGTGCCGCAATGTGCTGATTTATTTCAATCGCACGTTGCAGGATCGCGCCATCGGACTGTTTCGCGACGCATTGTGCCTGCGCGGATTTCTCGGCATCGGCTCAAAAGAATCGCTGCGTTTTTCGTCGTACTCTGAAGCATTCGATGCGATCGATCGCGAAAACCGAATTTTCCGCAAGGTTTCCGAATCGTGAGCGGCACCGACGTTCAGCGTCAGGCGCTCAGCGTCATCGTCATCGGCACGTCGGCCGGCGGCGTGGAAGCGCTGATGCGCATCTTGCCGGTGCTGCCCGCGACGGCGCCGTTCTCGATTGTCGTCGTCGTGCACATTCCACGCGAACGGCCTAGCCTTCTCACAGAAATTTTTCGGCAAAAATGCGCGATGCGCGTGGAAGAAGCCGTCGATAAGGCGGACATCAAGCCCGGACACATTTATTTCGCGCCGCCGGATTATCACGTACTGATCGACCCGGGACCGCAGATTGCGCTGTCAGTCGACGATGTCATTCAGTTCTCGCGGCCGTCCATCGATGTTTTATTTGAGTCGGCGGCAGATGTTTACGGAAAAAAACTTCTCGGCATTTTGCTGACCGGCGGCAATGAAGACGGCGCATCCGGCTTGGCTTATATTGCGCGTTGCGGTGGCACCACCGTTTTGCAGGATCCTGCCGAGGCCGTGGCTTCGGCGATGCCCGAAGGCGCTTTGAAAGTGATGACGCCGACGCATGTATTGCGCCTGGATGAAATCGCCGCCCTACTCACGACTATCGCCACCAGAACCACACCATGAAGCAAACCAAACAAGTGCCTCTACTGACGCGCAAGGTCGCCTGTCTGATCGTCGACGATGTTCCCGAGAATATCGTCGCGCTGCGCGCGTTGCTGGAGAGCGACGACGTCGATGTGCTCACCGCGCAATCCGGCGCGCAGGCGTTGGAGATTTTGTTGAACACCGATGTCGCACTCGCGATCCTCGATGTGCAAATGCCCGAAATGAACGGCTTCGAACTGGCCGAGCTGATGCGCGGCGCCGAGCGTACGCGCGACATTCCGATCTTCTTCGTGACGGCCGGTGCGCGCGATCAGGAACGGTTGTTCCGCGGCTATGAGGCCGGGGCCGTCGATTTCATTTACAAGCCTATCGAGGCC
Source organism: uncultured Rudaea sp. (assembly GCA_964657965.1). Classification (GTDB taxonomy): domain Bacteria; phylum Pseudomonadota; class Gammaproteobacteria; order Xanthomonadales; family Rhodanobacteraceae; genus Rudaea. The sequence goes on from CAZZWP010000026.1 coordinate 28,885, forward strand.
GACATTCTCAGCAACAAGGCCAATGTCTTTTTCCAGTTGCACCGGCAAAAGCAGCAGTTGGCCTGGGAACTGAAGGAACGCACCGAAGCGTTGCGGTTGAGCGAAATGTTCATGGCCGTTCTAGGCCACGATCTGCGAAATCCGCTCGGCGCGATCATGGCGAGCGCCGAAGTGCTGGGCATGACGTCCGCAGATGACAACGTCAAGACGTTCTCCGCGCGCATCCTTTCCAGTACGAACCGCATGACGCGAATGATCGAAGATTTGCTCGACGTCACGCGCGCGCGCGTCGCCGGTGGTATTCCCATCCATCCGCAACCGATGGATTTGCTGCCCGTGCTCGATCGCGTGATGAATGAAATCCGCGCCATTCATCCGAAGCGCCGGATCGAGATCGAGACAAAAGGCGATTTGCACGGCACGTGGGACGGCGAACGTCTCGCGCAAGTCATTTCGAACCTCGTCACCAATGCCTTACAGCATGGCGCGCAGGATGCGCCGGTAACAGTCGAGATCGACGGCGAGAAAGCACGCGAACTGACAATCGTTGTACGCAATGGTGGAAGCATTCCCGAACATCGGCGCGCGGCGCTATTCGATCCGTTTCACGATATCAGCCGAATGGCCGAATCGCGCAGCGGACTGGGACTCGGTTTATATATCGTTCGCGAAATCGTCGTCGCGCATGGCGGAACGGCCGACGTGCACTCCGGCGCTTCCAACGAAACGGCTTTCCAAATTTCGCTTCCGCGCGAGGCCGTCAGCAAGAAAGGCTCCGCCGTCGTCGAGCAAGTTCGGCGATGAATAAGACGACGCATCTTCTCGCGCCATGGCATCCGTAGTACTGCTCATCGACGACGATCCGGTTCTGGGCCCGGTGACGATCGAGCTCTTGCAGGCGATGGGACATCAAGCGACGTGGGTCGAATCGTTCGAGGGCGGCGTCGCTACGCTTAGCAAGTCGCACGACATCACGATCGTGCTGCTCGACCTCCAGCTCGGCACCCAACGCGGCGAAGCGTTGATCGATCAGCTTCGCTCCGCCGGCACGAGCATACCGCCGGCACTTATTTTCTCCGCGCAACCGATGGCCGAGTTGCGCCAAGCCGCCCATTCGATCCAGGCCTCGGGCATTCTTCAGAAACCGTGCGACGCCACGACCATCAGCCATGCAATCAAGGCGGCCGCGTCAGCAAACGCGTGACCGCACGCCGAGCGCATCACGGCATAAGTGCGCCTTCCTTCAACAGCGTTGGCAAGTTCAATAGACGCTCAAAGCGCGGAGCGATGCGGCAAAACGATTGCAAACCGTTCACCGGTTTTGGCAGGCTGAGCAAACTGTCCGGCCGTTGCGGATCGGATGCCGTCTTCAAATATTTTCGGATCACGCCGTCGGCAATTTCGATTTCAGTGCGTCCCGTCACGCCGATGACGAAGTAGTTGTGAAAGCCAAAATAAATATCGTGGATTGCATCTTCTTCCGATACGAGGCCCCAGTGGCCGCCGACGTGCGTGATATAGCGATCCGGTCCCCTATTGATGGGATTGGCTGGCACGACATACGTAACTTCTCTATCCGTCATGACGTGCTCCATGCTACGTAACTGCCTAACAACATAAACGTTGCTGACGCTGGGTCTACTGTCAACTTCATCAGTACCTGCGTCGTTATATAAGCATCGTTCAGTGTCGACGACGAGCCGCTTTGGTTACCTGCGAAAGGTGGGAGTCGCGCGATTGGTGGGCTCGAATGGTCGAATTGAAAGCGTCACGACCGCATGTTCCAATTGGCACTCAATAGCTCAACGCTGCAACTACCCTTCGACAGAAAAAAAAGGAACACGTATGAAGATCAATCGCACAGGCTCGGCCGTATGGTCGGGCGGACTCAAGGACGGCAAAGGCGCCATCTCCACGCAAAGCGGCGCGTTGAAATCGTATCCGTACGGTTTCGCCAGCCGCTTCGAAGGCGTTGCCGGCACGAATCCGGAAGAACTCATCGCCGCCGCGCACGCGGGCTGTTTCACGATGGCGCTATCGCTGATGCTCGGTGAAGCGGGTTTCACTGCCGATGAGATGAACACCAGCGCGAAGGTGACGCTCGAACAGGCGGCGGACGGGTTTGCGATCACGGCATCACACCTCACGCTCACCGCGAAGATTCCAAAAATCGATCAGGCGACATTCGATTCGATCGTCGCCAAAGCCAAGGCCGGCTGTCCGGTATCGAAAGTACTGAAAGCAGAAATCACGCTCGATGCAAAACTCGGCTGAGTGCGACGCATGAGCGAGACGAGGACGGAACTCGGCGGCGAATTCAATCTTCCCGGCACGGCCATTTCGCTGAAGCGCTTAGGTTACGGCGCGATGCGACTGGCCGGCCCCGGTGTATTCGGGCCGCCGAGCGATCCTGACACGGCCGTTGCGATTCTTCGCGAAGCGGTGGCGCGTGGCGTGAATCACATCGACACGTCGGATTTTTACGGTCCGCACATCACCAACGAGACGATTCGTCGCGCGCTGCATCCGTATCCAGACGATCTGCACATCGTCACCAAAGTCGGGGTTCGACGAGGCGAAGACAAATCGTGGAATCCCGCTTTCTCCCGCGACGAATTGACGTCAGCCGTTCACGACAATTTGCGCAACCTCGGACTCGACGCGCTCGATGTCGTCAACTTGCGCGTGGGCGGCGCGCACGGGCCGACGGAAACGTCGATCGCCGAACCGCTCATCGTGCTCACCGATCTGAAACGCGAAGGACTGATCCGCAACATCGGCCTGAGCAACGTCACGCCACGCCAATTCGAGGAAGCGCGCGCGATGACGGAAATCGTCTGCGTGCAGAATCAGTACAACATCGTACAGCGCGGCGACGATGCGTTCATCGATGAATTGAACATGCGCGGCATCGCCTACGTGCCGTTTTTCCCGCTCGGTGGTTTCACGCCGCTGCAATCGTCGGCACTCGATAACGCCGCAGCGAAACTGGGCGCGACGTCGATGCAAGTCGCGCTCGCCTGGCTGTTACATCGATCGCCGAATATTTTGCTGATTCCTGGAACGTCGTCCCTCGTTCATCTGCAGGAAAATCTCGGCGCCGCGAATCTGAAAATTCCGGACGATATCGTCGCGGAATTGAACGCGATCACCGCTTGACGGGTTTTTATTCTTTCTTGATCGGATGTCCGCCGAATTCGTTGCGCATCGCCGACAGCAATTTGTCGGCGAACGAATCGGCATCTCGCGAACGCAAACGTTCCAGCAGCGACAGCGTGATCACCGGCGCTGGCACATCGAGCTCGAGTGCCGCATCCACTGTCCAACGGCCTTCACCGGAATCGGCCACGTACGGCGCGATGCCTTCCATTTGTGGATTTTTACCCAATGCATCCGTGGTCAGATCGAGCAGCCACGAGCGCACGACACTGCCATAACGCCAGATTTCGCCGATCTGGTGCAGATCGAGCCCGAAATCTTTTTTGTGCTTGAGAATCGAGAATCCTTCGGCATACGCCTGCATCAATCCGTATTCGATGCCGTTGTGAATCATC
>CAZZWP010000027.1:0-26755 GCA_964657965.1 uncultured Rudaea sp.
ATGTTCGGCGCGTTCGGCCGCGCGACGGGCGCGAGCAGCGTCGCGTTCGTGTCGAGAATCAAATTCGGGTTGATGGCGGTCAGCTCGACATTGGCGGTCGCCGCGCGCGAACCTACGGCGAGAAACGTGTCGCTCGGAATCCATTGCGTCGCGGTTGAAAGATCACTCGCCACCAATTGCGCGGTGGTCGGATCGCCGATGGCGAAATTTTGTTGCAGCTTGCTGTCGTTGACGGCAACCGAGAGACTGTCGAACGCGACCAGATCGTTCGGATCGACGGTGAGAATCGGAATACCGGCCAGCGAAATGTTGGCGCTCAAGTCGAATGATTTGCCGCTCGCTGTCGGCGACGCGGTCGCGCTCTGCGCGGCGGCCATCGCTAATGTCAGTAGCGTCGTCGAAACCGCGCGGCGCGCGGGAGAAAGGTAGTTAGTCATCGCAATGTCCCCTGTGGAAGTGCGAGATGACTATAGGTTTGCGGTTTCAGGGCCACACCTGTCACGCATGACAGGTTTTGTCAGGTTTTCCCTCAGTACAGCAGGTCCAAAATCACCGCTTTGGCAACGGCCTGTGTCTTATTCACGGCTTCGAGCTTTTCCAAGACCATCGTGATGTGGAAGTTCACGGTGCGCGCGGAGATGCCGAGAATCATGCCGATTTCGTCGGACGTTTTTCCCAGTGCCGTCCATCGCAACACTTCGCGCTCGCGTTGCGTGAGCACAGGCATCACTGCAGGGGCGTGCTTTTGCGCGATGAGGTTTTCGACGACGCCGTTGGCCGCGTGAGCCAGCCAAACGAGTCTCGCTTCGCAATCGGCGAGCTCGTCCGCCGACAACATTCCCGACGAACGCGCCAACGAGATCATGCCGAGTTCGCCGTGACGTCCGTGCACGGCGAGCGTCCATCCATGGCGGATGCCGTGGGCACGCGCCTCTTCCCAGAAGCCGCGCTGATTGGCGAAGAGCTGATCGTTCCACGTCAACGGCACAGGGCTTTGCAGCGTCGCATCGATCACCGGATCGACATTGAGATAATTGTTGCCGAGGTAATGACTTTGCCAACGCTCCGGATACGTCGTCCACCAGAATTCCTGCGGCGCGCTTCCGATCAACGGCGCGCGCACGCCGAACGAGCAATACTCGAACCCCATTTGCCGTGTGATCTCGGCCAGTTGATCGAATACCTGTCCTTCCGAATGCACAGAATCGGTCAGTCGGTGGATGTAGTCTTCCCGCCAATTGGGCATAGTGGTGTGACGCGATCCGGTTGTTACATCTTACAGTTGGATTTGTTTCGTACTTGACGATAATTTGCGGAAAGAAAACCCCCACGAGAGTAGTCGTCCGTGTCCCGCACATCGATGTTCCAACACCCGTTGCCTGCGCTCGCGTATTCTGAAAACGGTTACATCCGTCTTACGTATGCGACGTTCTGCCGTTTGCATTTCCCAAAACGTCTTTTGATCGAAGACGACGATTTGCGAAGCGATCTTGTCGATCAAGAGCTGCCTGCCTTTTGTGCGGGATACTGCGATTGGGTCGACGACACCACACCCGTGCACATCAGCATCGGCTGGGCGTGGTTCATGTCACGTAGCGACGCGTCGCAATGGCTGGCTCCGGGTGGTTTTAGCAGCAACGTCATGTTTGTCTCCGGCGATGGTGCCGACTTGGGTGTTGCCAAAACCAACGAGCTTCTTGAAAGGTGGTTATCGGAAATTTCCTGGCAAGCGTTTGTCGGCGTCGACATGTTCGGTAATGCGAAAATGAGTGCCCATTCGGTGCATTAACGGTGCCATAGACGGCGACGTAACCCCACTATCTGCGGACAGATGCACAATTACTAACTGTCAACTTTGACAGTTACACATCGCCATTTCTCCATTTCCAATAGAAACTACGGCGGAAAGGGGGCCGTGCGACATGTTCACGATCCAGGCAGGAAGGCGAGGACAACTGCAAGCAGGCGTACAAGCGGAGCTTGCTGCTTACCGGTACAAAGTTTTCGTCGAAAATTTAGGATGGCAACTTCCCGGCGCGCAGGCCGGATCGGAGTGGGATCAATTCGATCGGCCCGACACGTGCTATGTCGTCGTCAGGGATGCAGCAGAGCGTATTTGCGGATGCGCCCGGTTGCTGCCCACAACGAATCCGTATCTTCTCGGCACGATGTTTCCGCAGTTGATGGGCAATCAGCCCATGCCGACGTCCGCCGATGTGTGGGAGTTGTCGCGCTACACCACGCAATTGGTAAACGGCGAGGCCACCTCGCGTCAGGAAGCGACGGCGCGATTTAGAGAGTTACTTAAGGCTGTGTGCGAGACGGCGTTCCGGAGCGGTGCGAAGCGCCTGATCACGTTCAGCTATTTGGGTGTCGAACGCATTGCGCGCAGCTTCGGTATTCACGTGCATCGTGTGGGGCCCTGCGAATTGCTGGTCGACAAGCCGGTCGTCGCGTTTTGGATCGAGCTCGACAAGCAGACGTTCAACGCGCTGAGCGGTTCGCCTGCGGTCACACACTGACGAATTTTGCCGATCGACTGATCTTGAATCTCAGGCAAAAAAAGGTGCGCGAACGCACCTTTTTTTGCGACGGAGAAATCCGTCATTCGAGCAGCGCGTTGACGGCTTCGATGTCTTTGACTTCAAGAACGCCCGCCGAATCCTTCAGCTGCAATCCGCTCAGCACGAACTGATGCCGCGCTTGGGAATAAGCGCTCTGCGCATTGAGCAGCGTGCTCTGGCTGGTCAGCACGTCGAGAATCGTCTTCGTGCCGACTTCAAAGCCTGCTTGCGTGGCGTCCAGACCGCTCTGTGCAGACACCACCGCTTGACGCGTCGCTTCCACTTCGCTGATGCCGGCCATCACGGCGCGATAGGCGTTGCGCGTGTTGGCAAAAACCGTGCGGCGCGTAAGCTCGAGATCGTCTTGCGCGGTATCACGCTGGAACGCGGCTTGCCGTGTTTGCGCGGTGACCAGTCCGCCGCTGAAGATCGGCACAGCGAGCGTGACGCCGATCGTCGTGTCGCCAACCAGTCCATTCGTGTGGAACGTACCCGATGATGTGATCCCGGGAATGACCGAGTTCGTGCTGCCCCAGGATGGCGTGTCGGTGCGAATGAGCGAAGCGGACAACGTCGGGTAGTGACCCGCGCGAAACGCGCCGACATTGTGTTCAGCGGCACCGAGCGAATGTTGCTTCGAGGCGATCTGCGGACTGTTCGAGTTCGCCAGATCGACCCATGCCTGCACCTGATCCGGTTGCGGACGTTCCAGCGGCAACTGGTCGCGCAGTTTTTTCAGATCGCCGAAATCCTTGCCGGTGATTTGCACCAACGATTCGCGCGCCGTATCGACCGAATTCTGCGCGGTGATGACTTGCGCGACGGCCGCGTCGTGTTGCGCGCGCGCGACGTGCACGTCGGTGATCGCCGACAGGCCGACTTCATAGCGCTGTTCGGCCTGATCCAATTGCTTCAACAACGATTTCTCGTTGAGCTGCGCGAACTTCAGTTGATCTTCGGCGGTGAGCACGCCGAAATACGCCGTGGCGGTTCGCACCATCAAATCCTGCGCGGCGGTGTCGTAATCGCTATCGCTGCTGGCGGCCGTCTCGCGCGCCTGGCGCAAGCGCTCGATGTTGCCCCAGTTGAAGATCGATTGCGTCGCAGTCACCTGGCCTTGTCGCGAACGCGTGTTGTTCGTGCCGTCGAAAGGAAGCAATTCATAATTTCCGATCGGATCGGTTGCGCTCGTTACCAATTGCGGACTTTGGCTCCGCGCGTAATTATCGTCATGCAGATACGCCAGCGATGCGGCGATCTGCGGCAGCAACGGCGCGCGCGCGATCGGAATATCCTGGTCGGTGGCATATTTCGTCGATTCCGCGATCGCCAAGGTCGGATCGGACGCATGCGCCTGCTGATAGATCTGAATCAGATCCTCGGCGGCGACGGGATTCGTCGCGAACGCTATCGCCGCAGTAAGGGCGGCCAGTTGCATACTTTTATACATTTGCATTTTCCTTAAACATGAATTCCGGGCGTTCAGAGCGCAAAACGCAGCGGCGTCTCGGCATGGCGCAAATAAGGCATATCCGTTTCGAACAGCACCTGCTCGTTCCACGTGCCGCCGGCGCGCGTGAACATCATCGCGCGCTGCGCCGGTGAATCGCCGACGATCGCGACAATGCGCCCACCCGGCTTGATCCAGCCACGCCAGTGTTGCGGCAATGCGTGGACGGCGCCAGTGACAACCATCACGTCGAATGCTTCGTCGGCCTTGAATGCGTTGACGGCATCGGTCACTTCGATTTTCACGCCGCGCGTATTCGCCGCATGCAGGCGCGTGCGTGCCGTATCCGCGAAATCGTCGTATTGTTCGAGACTCACGACGCTGGCCGACAAACGCGCCAGACACGCCGTGAAAAATCCCGATCCCGTGCCGACTTCCAACACGCTCTCTGAACGCAGCGGCGAGGCCGCTTGCAGCAGTCGGCCTTCCAGCACCGGTCGCAACATGATCTCGCCGTGGCCCAACGGCAGATCGACATCGGCGAACGCGAGATTGCGCTGCGACGGCGGAACGAAATCTTCGCGACGCAACGCGCTCAACGCTTCGAGTACGCGGCTATCCAGTACGTCCCAGGGACGCACCTGTTGCTCGATCATGTTGTGACGGGCAAGTTCGATATTGAGCGACATGGTTCAATAGGCCCAGAGAAGATCCGCGGAAAAGAAACGACCGGAAAGCATAAAAGTTCCAAGGTCTTGCGGCAACGTTAAGATCGCCTGCGTACGTGCATTCGCCGAAGTGCCGGAAGTCATTCAAACCTTCCCGGCGCCGTGTGCATCCCCAACCGCATGATATCAAGCCGGTTGTGCTGTCGTCCGTACATCGCCGGTCCCTTTTTCGATGAACAAATCTTCACGACGCGGAATCTTGAACCAAGCTGCGTACAGTGCGGGCAGAAACAGCAGAGTCAATCCCGTCGCGATAAATAATCCGCCCATGATCGCCACCGCCATCGGCCCGTAGAACGCGCTGCGCGTCAACGGAATCATGGCCAGAATCGCGGCGAGTGCGGTCAGTACGATGGGTCGAAAGCGCCGAACGGTTGCATCGACGACGGCGTCCCATGGCGCGTGACCCGCGCCGATATCCTGTTCGATCTGATCGACCAAAATGACAGAGTTGCGCATGATCATGCCCATCAGCGCGATCGTGCCCAGCATCGCGACGAAACCGAACGGCACGTTGAACAGCAGCAGGAATGCGGTGACGCCGATCAGTCCCAATGGCGCCGTGATAACCACGAGCAGCACGCGCTGGAAGCTGCGCAACTGAATCATCAGGACCGTGAACACGACGAGGATGAACAGCGGCATTCCGGCATTGACCGATGTCTGGCCTTTCGCGCTTTCTTCGACAGCACCGCCAACTTCCAGCCGATAGCCCGCCGGCAACTGATCGCGAAGGGTTTGCAGCGTCGGCAGAATTTGCGACGTAATGGTCGCCGCCGTGAGCGAGCCTTCGATATCCCCGCGCACCGTCACCGTGGGCAACCGATCGCGGCGCCAGATGATGCCGTCTTCAAAACCGTACTGCACATCGGCGATTTGACGCAGCGGCACGCTATGGCCGGACGCCGTCGGCACGGCGAGATTCTGCAACAGCGAAAGTTGCGCGCGTTCCTGCGGCGGTCCGCGCAGCGAAATCTCGATCAACTGATCGCGCTCGCGGTAATACGTCACCGGAACGCCGGACAGCGAACTCTGCAGGAAATTCGCGAGATCGGCCGAACTTACGCCGAGCACACGCGCACGTTCCTGGTCGATGTTGAGCCGTACCGTTTTGCTCGGCTCTTCCCAATCCGGGTTCACATTGCGCACATGTGGATTTTGCCGCATCACGTCGGCGACATTCGCGGCGATTCCGCGCACGGTAGGGATGTCGGGTCCGGAAACACGGAACTGCAGCGGATAACCGACCGGTGGGCCGTTTTCCAACCGCAACACACGTGCGCGCAATTCGCTGAAGTCTTTATCGAACAGCGCAAGCAAATCGGTGCGCAACTGTTCGCGATCCTCGAGATTCTTGGTCAATAAAACGAATTCCGCGAAGCTCGCCTGTGGTAATTGCTGATCGAGCGGCAAATAAAAACGCGGCGCGCCGGTGCCGATATAACTTGTATAGTTTTCCAATTCCGGCCGTTTCGCGAGCCAGGCTTCGAGCTTTTTCGCTTGTTCCTCCGTCGCCGTCAATGACGAACCTTCCGAGAGTTTCAGATCGACGAGCAATTCCAATCGCGTCGAGTCGGGAAAGAACTGCTGCTGGATGAATCCGAAACCGACGATCGACAGAATGAACAAGAACACGGTGCCTGCGATCACGGTCTTGCGATGATTCACGCACCAGCCGACGAGTCCACGAAAACGACGATAAAAATTGGTGGCGTACGGATCGCGGTGAACGCCTTTCTCGTGGCGCTGATTGCCACCACGCCATTTTTCCGGCAAACGGCTCGTCAGGCGCTTGCGCCACAACCATAAACGGCTGGCAATTGGCCCGCGCGGTTTCGGCGTTTCGTTCGGATCGGGCAACAACGCGTTGCCGAGATAGGGAATGAGAATCACGGCCGCGAACCACGAGATCAACAATGCGATCGTGACGACTTGAAACAACGACCGCGTGTATTCGCCCGTGCCGGATTTCGCCGTTGCGATCGGTAAAAATCCCGCCGCCGTCACGAGCGTGCCGGTGAGCATTGGAAACGCCGTCGACGAATACGCGAATGCAGCGGCTTTCATCCGATCGAAACCTTGTTCCATCTTTATCGCCATCATCTCGACGGCGATGATCGCGTCGTCGACGAGTAATCCCAGCGCGAGCACGAGCGCGCCGAGCGAGATTTTGTGCAGATCGATACCGAAAAATTTCATCGCGGCGAATGTCATCGCCAGCACGAGAGGAATCGACAACGCCACAACGAGCCCGGTGCGGAACCCGAGCGAGAAAAAACTTACGAGCAGAACGATCCCCACCGCAATCGCCAATGTGTCGACGAATTCGCCGACTGATCGCGCAACGGCATGCGGCTGATCGGCAACGCGATCGAGGTCCAGGCCGACCGGCAACGTAGGACGCAACCGTTGCGCCGCCGCATCCAGGTTTCGGCCGAGCGCGAGAATATCGCCACCGTCACGCATCGACACCGCGATGCCGAGCGCGTTGCGGCCTTCGAAACGCATGCGCGGCTGCGGCGGATCGGCGTAGCCGCGCTTCACGTCAGCCACATCGCCGAGCCGGAACAGTTGGCCAGTCGCGCGAATGGCGATATTGCGAATTGATTCCACGGAATCGAACGCGCCGGAAGGCCGCATATAAATACGATCCGTCGCCGTTTCGAAACTTCCCGATGCCGTGATCGCGTTTTGCGATTCGAGAATTTTTTGGACTTGATCGAAGCTCACGCCGAGCGTGGCGAGCTTCGTGTTCGACAATTCGATGAAGATTTTTTCGTCCTGCAGACCGATCAAGTCGATCTTCGCGACATCCGGCACGCGCAACAACTCGAGCTTGATGCGTTCGGCGTAATCGCGGAACTGCGCGTCGTCGTAACCTTCGCCGGTCAGCGCAAAAATATTTCCGAACGTGTCGCCGAACTCATCGTTGAAAAAAGGGCCGACGATGCCCGGCGGCAGTGTGTAACGAATGTCGCCGATTTTCTTACGCACTTGGTAAAACACGTCCGGCACGCGCGACGCCGCTACCGAATCTTTGATCACCACGAACACTTGCGATTCACCGGGACGAGAATAACTGCGCAGATAATCGAGATCGGGAATTTCCTGCAATTTCTTTTCTACTTTGTCGGTGACTTGCTCGCCGATTTCTCTGGCCGTGGCGCCTGGCCATTGCGTCTGCACGACCATCACCTTGAACGTGAACGGTGGATCTTCCGATTGCCCTAGACCGACGTACGACCAAATGCCTATCAACGCCAGCACGACTATGAAATAGCGCAGCAGCGCACGGTTATTGAGTGCCCATTCGGAAAGATTGAAGCGCGTCATAGCATCACCCACGTCCCCGCGGAGAAGGTGCCCCGCAGCGTCGTGCGCGACGCCGGGGGAGGGCAGGTCGCGCGACGACGGGCGGAGCGAAAAAGTGTACGTTTATATTTTGTTCAATCGCTCAATCAAATCTTGACCGGACGATTCACCGCGTCGATCGGCGCGATGACTTCGCCTTCGCGCAACTTGTGCACGCCGGCCGTGACGATCCATTTATCCGCATCGACGCCGCCGTCGAGCACCGCGTCGTGCTCGCGGTAGTTGGCGATCGCGACCGTCTCCGCATGCACCTGATGTGTGCGTGTGTCGACGACCCAGACATTCGCCGACCCCGCGCGCTGATCGAGCGCCGTTAACGGAACGACAGTTTGTTCCGCCGTTTTCGGTCCGACAAAATAGACGCGTGCGCTTTGGCCGAGACGCAATGCGGTGCTGTCGTCATTCAAGGCCACGCGAATCCGATACGTCCGCGAAACCGCATCGGCTTCCGGCGCGATTTCGCGCAATGTCGCGCTCAGGCGTTTGCCGCCGGTTGCCCACGGTTCGATCAACGCTTGCGTGCCGACCTGATAATTCGCGATGCGGTTTTCTGGCACAGCCACTTCCACTTCGATCGCGCCATCGCGCGCCAATGTCGCGATCGGTTGGCCGGCCGTGACGACTTGCCCTGCCTCCGCGTTGATCGTCGTAATGGCGCCCGCGTGATCCGCGCGCAGTGTCGTGTATTCCGCCTGGTTGCGCGCGACGGACAAGGCCGCCTCAGCCTGTTGAACTAAAGCTTCCGCCGCTTTAAGCGTGTTTACTTGCGTATCGAATTGCGTGCGGCTGATGTAATGTTTTTCGAGCAGCGATTCGTAGCGATTGAATTCCGATTGCGCCAAATCGCGACTCGCGCGGGCGGACGTGAGGGTCGCTGTCGCACTGGCGACCTGCAGTTTCAAATCGAGCGGATCGAGTTCAGCGATCGCTTGGCCGGCATCGACGTGATTGCCGACATCGACGAATCGCGTTTTGATTTTTCCGGCCACGCGAAAGCCGAGCTGGCTTTCGAATCGCGCATGCACATCGCCGGAATAAATATCCGCGCTGACGGTGGAATTCGACTGCGGGTGCGCGACGATGGCGTTGCGCGGCGCCTCGGGTGCAGCGGCTTTGCTTGTGCATCCGCACAATTCGACCGTACTGCCCAAGACCAAAATTCCGGCGCATAATCCGGCTGAAGAAAGGCGGTTCTGCATGGCTCAAACCCTCGTGCAGGCTGGGTTAAGATAATTAGTGAACGCTGTGGTATAGTAACAATACTAAACTGGCCTGTCCAGTAATTAATTACCTTCGTGAGTTGCAATGAGTGCTGTCGTAAAAAATATCGGCCCCGGCCGTCCAAAAGATCTGGAAAAGCGCGCAGCGATCTTGAACGTCGCCAAGCGTTTGTTCACGACGCAGGGATTCGACAGCACCAGCATGGACGCGATCGCCGCAGCGGCGGGCGTGTCGAAACTCACTGTCTACAGTCATTTCCAGGACAAGGAACGGCTCTTCACCGCGGCCGTAGAATGCGTGTGCGCGGAACAGATGCCGGCCGAAATCTTTAAAGCCGATCTGAAAGGACCGATTCGCAAACAACTGGTCACGATCGCGCGCGCCTTCTTTTCGCTCATCACCAGCGAAGATGCGGTGGCCGTCCATCGCACCATCGTTGCGAATGCGCGTCAGTCGCCTAAGCTTGCGGAATTATTTTGGGACGCCGGTCCCAAGCGCACGCAGTTGGCGTTCGAATCGTTTCTGCGCGATGAAGTCAACGGCGGAAAGCTCGATATTCCCGATCTGCATCGCGCTACCACGCAATTTTTCTGCCTGCTGAAAGGCGAATATCACGCACGCATGGAATTCGGCTGCTGCGGAAAAATTCCCGAAAGCGAAATCCACGAACACATCGATCACACCGTGGACTTTTTCCTGCGCGCCTACGCGCCGCGGTAGACCTCAGCTTTTATCGCTGCGAAATTCCGTTCGGATCCACGTACCGATCATGTGCTTGTCATAGCGCAGCGGATCGGTGTATGTCGGCACGACGTTATTCTGCAGATACGACAGATCGCGTAACTTGCTCTGACTTTCGCGTAGCGTTTTTCCGTCGGCCCCGATCAGTCGGTAATGCAAATCAATGCGCGGTGGATAGATGTCTTTCATCACGCGAATGTCCTGCGCTTGCGGACCGCGCCAGGGTTCGTAATCCCCGGCCAGCTTGATGTCGTCGATCGTCACTTCGAGTTGCTCGCCCGGCGGCAACTGCGCGGTTGCGCGCTCCGTCAAATAATTGCCGAGCTCTTTCGTCCAATCCTCCGGACGCAACCAGCCGCGTTTCATTGGGTTTTGCTTCACTTCGCTCAACGTATCGAACGGCGCCCACACGACTCTAACGCGCGACGCGTCGGCCATCGCGGACGAAGCCGCAACGAGCATCGACAGACAGAAAACGATGCTGAACAAAGCGCGCAAATCTCTCTTCGTAATCATGACGTCACCTCACTGGGACACTCTAACCCCAAGACTTGACAATCGCCCTTAAATCTTCGCCAATGTTGCCTCGCGTTTAACCGCTGTTCGTGTTCCAATGCTCACCGAAGCGGGGGTGTTTCCGACGACAGGTTACATTCGTCGGAGGCTGAGAAAAACCCTTCGTACCTGATCCGATCGATCGCCTCGCGGTCACGGCGTAGGAAGCTTCGATGTCGGAATCGCGATTCCGCCGTCCCGCCGCTTCGTCCCGTTTTACGTCAATGAGGACGACCCGATGAATGCACTGGCCACTGATCTCATCCGCCAAACGGAAGAACTTTCCGAGAGCGTAACGCGTCCGATTTCCGGATCGCAGAAAATCTACGTTACGGGAAGTCGTCCGGATTTGCGCGTCGCCATGCGCGAAGTCGCATTGAGCGATACGCCGCTCGCATTCGGCGCGGAAAAAAATCCGTCCATCGCCATTTACGATACGTCGGGTCCGTACACCGATCCCGCTATGCGCATCGATCTCGTCGCAGGACTCGCGCCGTTGCGCGCGAAGTGGATCGAAGAACGCGGCGACACGGAAATTCTGCGCGGTCTGTCATCCGAGTTTGGACGCAAGCGCGCGTCCGATCCGAAACTCAACGCCGTTCGTTTTCCGCACACGGGTGCGCCGCGTCGCGCAAAATCCGGCGCGAACGTTTCGCAAATGCATTATGCGCGTCGCGGCATCATCACGCCCGAAATGGAATACATCGCGATCCGCGAAAACCAGCGCATCGAATCGCTGCGCGACGCCGAATTGCTGAAACAGCATTCCGGCCAGAATTTCGGCGCGGTCAATCTCAAACTCATCACGCCAGAATTCGTGCGTGAAGAAGTGGCGCGCGGTCGCGCCATTATTCCGAACAACATCAATCATCCTGAATCCGAACCGATGATCATCGGGCGGAACTTTCTTACCAAGATCAACGCGAACATCGGCAATTCCGCGGTGTCGAGTTCGATTTCAGAAGAAGTCGAAAAAATGGTGTGGTCGATTCGCTGGGGCGGCGACACCGTCATGGATCTTTCGACCGGCAAACACATCCACGAAACACGCGAATGGATTATCCGCAATTCGCCGGTGCCGATCGGCACGGTGCCGATTTATCAGGCGCTGGAAAAAGTCGACGGCCGCTCTGAAGAACTGACGTGGGAAATTTTCCGCGACACGCTGATCGAACAAGCCGAGCAGGGCGTCGATTACTTCACCATCCATGCCGGCGTACGCCTGCCGTACATTCCGCTCACCGCCAAACGCGTGACGGGCATCGTCTCGCGCGGTGGATCGATTTTGGCGAAATGGTGCCTCGCCCATCACAAGGAAAATTTCCTCTACACGCATTTCGAAGACATCTGCGAAATCATGAAAGCGTACGACGTCGCGTTTTCGCTGGGCGATGGACTGCGTCCCGGCTGCATCGCCGATGCGAACGATGCCGCACAATTCGCCGAGCTCGATACGCTCGGTGAACTGACGCAAATCGCGTGGAAACACGACGTGCAAACGATGATCGAAGGCCCGGGCCACGTGCCGATGCAGTTGATCAAGGAAAACATGGAACGCCAACTGCGTGTCTGCCACGAAGCGCCTTTTTATACATTGGGACCGCTGACCACCGACATCGCGCCCGGTTACGATCACATAACGAGCGCCATCGGTGCTGCGTTGATCGGCTGGTTCGGCACGGCGATGCTGTGTTACGTCACGCCCAAGGAACATCTTGGTCTGCCGAACAAACAGGATGTGCGCGACGGCATCATCGCCTACAAGATCGCCGCGCACGCGGCCGATCTCGCCAAAGGTCATCCATCGGCTCAAGTGCGCGACAATGCGTTGTCGAAAGCACGTTTCGAATTCCGCTGGCAGGATCAATTCAATCTCGGCCTTGATCCGGATAAAGCGCAGGAATTCCACGACGAAACGCTGCCAAAAGACGCGCACAAACTCGCCCATTTCTGTTCGATGTGCGGGCCGCATTTTTGTTCGATGAAAATTACGCAGGATGTGCGCGATTACGCGAAAGAACACGGCGTGGGCGACGCCGACGCGCTCAACCAGGGCATGCAGGCCAAAGCGGCGGAATTCCTCGCGACCGGCGCGGAACTCTACCGCGAGGAATGAACTTTGTGGAAAAGTATATAATTTCGCAATTGTGATCTTCGACTATCGGAATACGCCATGGCCATTACCAGCCGATTCAACTTAGGCAACGCGCGATGGATTCTGCGCACGGTCGCCGTGCTGCTCGTCGTGTACATCGTGTTGATCCTGGCGTTGATGTGGTGGTGGAGTTACGAGCCCGCGCAATTCGACGTCGTCGCACTGGCGCAGCAACGCACCACCGCGCGACAGCAACATCTCGTCACCGGTTCGGTAGTCACCAGCACGCTCATGGGCGGCGCCGAAACGCTGTTGAATAAACGCGGCGGCTACATTTCGAACGACAAGTTCCCGCCCGGATTGTTCATGGACAATGTTCCGAATTGGGAATTCGGCGTCCTGACCGCCACGCGCGATTTATCGCGGGAATTGCGCAACCGGTTTTCGCGCTCGCAATCGCAGTCGGAAGAAGATGTGGATTTGAAAGAAGCCGATCCGCTGTTTTCGAGTCCGAACGATCGCTGGCTTCTGCCGAGTTCGGAAGGCCAGTATCAAAAAGCGATCGATCACGTCGGCGGCTATCTCGCGCGGCTCGAAAAGAACGATCCGAACGGCGCACAGTTTTATGCGCGCGCCGACAGTCTCGCGGATTATCTCGACATGGTTTCATCGCGGCTCGGCAGTTTGTCGCAGCGCTTGTCGGCGAGCGTCGGTCAAATGCAACTGGAAGGCGATGCCACTGTCGATCCAAGCGCCGGACCGACCACCAATGGCCAACCGCAAGTGGTGCAAACGCCGTGGAATAAAATCGACGATATCTTCTACGAATCACGCGGCTACACCTGGGCGTTGCTCGAACAGTTGAAAGCGATCCAAGTCGATTTCGCGCCGATACTCGAACGCAAGAATGCCGTCGTCAGTCTCAAGCAGATCATTCGCGAGCTGGAAGAATCGCAAAAACCGGTGCACAGTCCGATCATCCTCAATGGCAGTCCGTTTGGGTTTTTCGCGAATCATTCGCTGGTCATGGCGAATTACGTTTCACGCGCAAACGCGGCCGTGATCGACTTGAAATCGTTGCTGGATCGCGGATGACGTAATGGATTCGCGCATGGATTTTCGATCGCTATGGACGGCGGCGCTCGCCGACTGGCGATGGGTCTGGCTATTGCTGTTGTTGCCCGTCGCACTGTTTCTTCCCGCGCTGCCGATCGACGAAACACGCTATCTAGCCGTCGCCTGGGAAATGCGCGCGCACGGCGAATTCCTCGTTCCGCATCTCAACGGCGTGACATATTCCGACAAACCACCGCTGTTGTTCTGGATGATCAACGTCGCGTGGAGCGTGCTTGGACTGAATGTCTGGTCTATACGACTCGGTTTACTCGCGGCCTCGTTCGCGTCGATCACCCTATTCGAGCATCTCGTGCGCCGGCTCGATCCGGACGCCGCGCTGGCGCGCCGCGCCGCGTTTATTTTCATGGGCATGATTTATTTCGCGCTGTTCTCCAGCGCGATCATGTTCGATGTGCTGCTGACGACGTGGGTACTGCTCGCGCTCCACGGCGCCGTCGATTTTGATCGGGAACGATGGCGTCGCGGCACCTTGTTGCTGGCCGTGGGATTCGGCCTCGGCATTCTTACCAAAGGCCCCGTCGTATTGCTCGATGCGGGCCTTGCCGTGCTGTTTGCGCCGTGGTGGAGCGAAACCGCGAAACGGCAGAAAGCGCGATGGTACGGTTCTCTCGGCTTGGCAATTGTGGGCGGAGCGGTTATCGCGCTCGCGTGGGCGATTCCCGCCGCCATCGCGGGCGGTCCGGACTACGCCAACGCGATTTTTCTACATCAAACCGTCGATCGCATGACGAAAAGTTTCGCGCATCGCCGGCCCATCTGGTGGTATTTCAGCGTAGTGCCGTTCATGGTGTTGCCATGGACGATCGTCATGCGTGCGTCGTGGCCGGCATGGCGCGATAGTTTCCACATTTCCAAAAGTGTACGTTTTGGCATCGCGTGGGCGGTCCCGTCGTTCGTCGCCTTTTGTCTGGTCAGTGGAAAGCAGCCGCATTATCTATTGCCATTGCTCGGGGCGCTCGCCATTTACTGCGCGGCGGTTTTGAGCCGATCGGAGTCGCGAATCAGCGCCGGGCTATTCTGGATAATTTTATTGATCGCCGGCATTTCATTTGCCGCGCTGCCGATGGTGATTGCCCACGCAGACGACACGACCTGGGTGCGTACGATAGTTCATCAAATGGATTTGACGGAATCGTCGCGGCTTGTCATCGCGCAGTTGTCGCCAATCTGGGGCGTACTCATCGCAGCCATCGGGGCCGCTTCGCTCTGCTACGCGCGTGCGCGCAATTCGATACGCGTCGTCGCGGTAGGTTGCGTTGCTGCGGCCGCGTTGTCAGCGTTGGGTCTGGCGCAGACGATGGGTCCGTACATCGATGTATCGGCCGCTGCATCCCGCATCAAACAGTTTCAGGACAGTGGCAGACCCATCGCTCACCTCGCGTGGCACCACGGCTTGTTTGAATTTGCCGGGCGTCTGACGCAACCGCTGGAGAAAGTTACTTTCGGCGACCTGCACGAATGGTGCGTCAAACATCCCGATGGGGAAATTGTCACTTTTTATACAAAGTATCCGGTTCCAGTGAAACCCGATTTGGAGATTCCGTATCGATTCGGAAAAATAAGCTTCTGGCGCGCCGCGGATATCATCCCCGTCCAAATCGTACCCTCGCCGAAGCAGGACGACGATGAGTCGACCGACGATTAAAACATCGGTTTGTCGGGACAATCCTGATAACGCGAGACGGAATCGTTGATTTCCTGACGGGCTGCCGCCGCACCTCGCCAACCGTCGATCTTTACCCATTTGCCTTTTTCGAGGTCCTTGTAGTGCTCGAAAAAATGCGCGATGCGATCGCGCCAGTGCGGTGCGACGTCGTTGATATCCTTGATATGCGCATAACCGGCGAACACTTTGTCGATGGGCGCGGCCACGATTTTCGTGTCGGCGCCGGCTTCGTCCGTCATCGCCAGCATGCCGACGGGACGACAACGAATCACCGCGCCGGGGATCAGCGGCATGGGAATGACGACGAGCACGTCGACGGGATCGCCATCGCCGCACAGCGTATGCGGCACGTATCCGTAGTTGCATGGATAGCGCATCGGCGTGGATAGAACACGATCGACGAAGATCGCGCCGGTCGCCTTGTCGACTTCGTATTTAATCGGCTCGGCATCCTTCGGAATTTCGATGACGACATTGATTTCATTGGGCACGTCGCGGCCGGCGGAAACGAGATCGAGACCCATGGGTATTCTCCGAAAAATTCAGCGACACATAAGGGTCGCGAAGGATACGCGAATCAGGTCGACGGCGCACGGTTCAACGCGCGCCAGAGTGATAGCGGCAGGAAACTATTTCGATTTGCGCGTGCGCGACGCGGTAGACGAGACGATGACTGTCGTCGATCCGGCGCGACCAGCAACCGGTCAATTCGCCTTTCACTTAGTAAGAGCCGTCAAGGACAACGTCCGGACAACCAGCGCCTTAAGCGTGGGTGATTTCTATGACGATCCGAAAAATCTATTTCGTGTGATCCCACAAATAAGTAAATGACAGTGCCGACATGAAGGCGGCCTGCTTATTGTCGGCGGCCGCGCCGTGTCCGCCTTCGATGTTTTCGTAGAAATTCGCATCGTCGCCGAACTCGATCATGCGCGCCGCCATTTTTCGCGCCTGCGCCGGTCCGACGCGATCGTCACGCGTCGATGTCGTAAACAGGATCGGCGGATACTTTTTCCCTTTTTCCACATTTTGGTACGGCGAAAAGGTTTTGATGAATGTCCAATCGTCAGGATTATCGGGGTCGCCGTATTCGGCCATCCACGATGCGCCTGCGGCCAGGTGCGTGTAGCGCTTCATGTCCAACAGCGGCACTTGGCAGACGATGGCGGCCCACAATTGCGGATATGACGTCAGCATGTTGCCCATGAGCAATCCGCCATTGCTTCCGCCGAGCGCGCCGAGATGTCGCTGCGACGTTATTTTTCGCGCGAGGAGATCTTGCGCAACCGCCGCGAAATCTTCGTAGGCGCGCAGACGATTCGCCTTCAGCGCAGCCTGGTGCCAATGCGGCCCATATTCGCCGCCGCCGCGAATGTTCGCAACGACATACGCACCGCCATGCGCGAGCCAAGCCCGTCCCACGCTGCCGCTGTAATACGGTTGCAGCGAAATCTCGAAACCGCCATAACCGGTGAGAAGCGTGGGCGTCGAGCCATCCATCGTCATGTTTTTCGGCGCGACGACGAAATACGGTATGCGGGTGCCGTCTTTCGATGTCGCGAAATTTTGATTTACGCCGTAGGCCGATGCGTCGAAGAATGTCGGACTGTGCTTGATCGGCTTCGCTTCGCCCTCGCCGAGCACGCCGTAATACAGCGTGGTCGTTTCGAGAAAACCTGACACGGTGAGGAAATACGCGTCGCTTTCGTCTTCATCGATGCCGCCCGCGGAAATCGTGCTCAGCGGCGGTGCGCCGCCGAGCGGTTCGCGCTTCCACTCGTCGCCCGGTTTGGCGGGCGGCGTGAGCACTTCGAGATGACTCGAAACATCGTTCAGCTCACTGAGAATGACGCGGTGGCGCGTGCTCGAAAATCCTTCGAGCGAGCGGGAGGCAGTCGGCGTGAACAAAACGGTGAGATCGCGCTTGCCGGCCATGAACTCGTCGAAATGCGTCGCTAACAGGGATCCCGCGGAATACGTTTTGCCGCCGATCGTCCAGTCCGAACGTAACTTGATCGTGAGCCATTCGCGCATGGCGCCGGTCTCGGCGTCGTTGGGTACAGCGATCTTGGTCAGCGCGCCGTCTTTGCCGCGCAAAAACGTCTCGTTGCTGTAGAACGCGAGTGAGCGAACGACGAAGTCGCGCTCAAATCCGGGCGTGTTATCGCGATAGGCGGAAATAGAAAGATCGTCGTCCTGGCCTTCGTAGATCGTCGTCGCAGCGGCGAGCGGCGTGCCGCGTTTCCATTCCTTGACGATGCGCGGATAGCTCGATTTCGTCATCGAGCCCGGCCCGAAATCCGTACCGACGTAGAGATGATCTTTATCGATCC
The DNA here is from genome assembly GCA_964657965.1 of uncultured Rudaea sp. Taxonomy (GTDB): domain Bacteria; phylum Pseudomonadota; class Gammaproteobacteria; order Xanthomonadales; family Rhodanobacteraceae; genus Rudaea. The sequence continues at coordinate 17,863 of CAZZWP010000027.1, forward strand.
ACGCGACTTGCGATTTCGCTTCCGGCAAATTGAATCCATCGTTCACGAACGATTTCGTCGTCAGGTCGAACTCGCGAATGACATCGGCGTCGGCGCCGCCGCGCGAAAGAAAAATCAGGCAGCGGGTGAAATCGGGCTTCAGACACGATGAACCGTGATAGACCCAGTTCTCTTTTTCCGCCGCGGCGAGCGCATCGATGTCGATGACGGTTTCCCATGCCGGATGGTCTTTGCGGTATTCGTCGAGCGTCGTGCGGCGCCACAGTCCGCGCGAGTGCGCCGCATCGCGCCAGACGTTGTAATAGAACGATCCCAGCTTGGAAACGAATGGAATCTTTTCCTTCGAATCCATCACTTCGAGAATTTGCTCGCGCATCGTCTTGAACCGTGGCGATGACGCGTACTTGCTCACGGTTTCCGCGTTGCGCGCTTTCACCCAATCGAGCGCTCTGGCGCCGTCGGTTTCTTCGAGCCAGAGATAAGGATCGTCAGTTTTCATCGACGAGTTTTTCATGGTGTTCTCGTTGGCGCAGGCGGCGAGTAACAGCGCGATAGCGACGAAGCGCGCGCGAGACGAAAGGGACATGAAGTTCTCCGCGGAGAAACGATGCATGCGTCCATCACAGACGCGGCGTGCCGACCGAACGATCGGCACGCCTTGTTCTTCTTACAAAAGCGGAATCAGCAACAACGCGACGATGTTGATGATCTTGATTAGCGGATTCACGGCAGGACCCGCCGTGTCTTTGTATGGATCGCCCACGGTGTCGCCGGTAACAGCCGCTTTGTGTGCATCCGACCCTTTGCCGCCGAAGTTGCCATCCTCGATATATTTCTTGGCGTTGTCCCACGCGCCGCCGCCGGTCGTCATCGAGATGGCGACGAACAAGCCGGTGACGATCGTGCCGACGAGCACGCCGCCGAGCGCTTTGGCGCCTTCGGCACTGGATCCGGTAATCCATTTCGCGCCGAAGGCGACGACGACCGGAACGAGAACAGGCAGCAACGACGGAATCAGCATTTCCTTGATTGCCGATTTGGTCAGCAGATCGACGGCTTTGGAATAATCCGGTTTACCGGTGCCTTCCATGATGCCTTTGATATCGCGGAACTGGCGGCGCACTTCTTCCACCACCGAACCGGCGGCGCGGCCGACGGCTTCCATCGCCATCGATGCGAACAGATACGGAATCAATCCGCCGATGAACAGGCCGATGATGACCATGTGATCGGACAGATCGAACGGAATCAGTTGACCGGCCAGGTTCGGCGCCGTCGACAAGTTGTGTGTGTAGTCGGCGAACAGGACGAGCGCGGCGAGTCCGGCCGAGCCGATCGCATAACCTTTCGTGACGGCCTTGGTCGTGTTGCCGACGGCGTCGAGCGGATCGGTGATCGCGCGGATTTCTTTCGGCAACTCGGCCATCTCGGCGATGCCGCCGGCGTTGTCGGTGATCGGGCCGTATGCATCGAGCGCGACGATCATGCCCGTCATCGACAACATCGCTGTCGCGGCGATCGCGATGCCGTATAGCCCGGCGAAGAAATGCGCGCCCCAGATGGCGGCGCACACCGCGAGCACAGGCAGCGCGGTGGATTTCATCGATACGCCGAGGCCCGCGATGATGTTCGTCGCGTGACCCGTCGTCGACGCTTTCGCCACATGACGCACCGGTGAATATTCCGTCGCCGTGTAATATTCGGTGATCACCACCATCGCAACCGTCAGCAAAATCCCGATAACGGCGCACCAGTAAATATTCCACACGCCGGCGGCCGAACCGGCCATCATCGCTTGCGTAACCGGAATGAAAGCGAGCAGCGCGATGACAGCGGAAACGCCGACGCCGACGTAAAGCGCATTCATGATCTTCGCGCCGGGTTTCGTCTTGACGAAGAACGTACCGATGATGGATGCGATGATCGACACGCCGCCGAGCACCAGCGGATACATCACGCCGAAGTCGCCGACTTCTTTACCGAGCACGCCGCCGAGCAGCATTGTCGCGATCAGCGTGACCGCGTAGGTTTCGAACAGATCGGCGGCCATGCCGGCGCAGTCGCCGACGTTGTCGCCCACGTTATCGGCGATCACCGCCGGATTGCGCGGATCGTCTTCCGGAATTCCTGCTTCGACTTTGCCGACGAGGTCGGCGCCGACATCGGCGCCCTTCGTGAAAATGCCGCCACCCAAACGCGCGAAGATCGAAATCAGCGACGAACCGAAGGCCAGGCCGATCATGGCGTGCAGCGCTTCATCCTGCGTGTAGCCGAAGTGCAGAAGTCCGACGTAATACCCGGCCACGCCAAGAAGCCCAAGCCCCACCACCAGCATGCCCGTGATCGAACCGCCGCGAAACGCGACTTGCAGCGCCGCATTCATGCCGCTGCGTGCGGCTTCGGCGGTGCGCACGTTAGCCTGCACCGAAATGTTCATGCCGATATAACCGGCCAGACCCGACAACAGCGCGCCGATCGCGAAGCCGATCGCCGTGTTCCAGTGCAGTGCGAATCCGATGACGACGAAAAGTACAAGGCCGACGACGCCGATCGTCGTGTACTGTCGATTGAGATACGCGCGCGCACCTTCCTGAATCGCCGCGGCGATTTCCTGCATGCGCGCATTGCCCGCCGGTTTGGCGAGAATCCAGCTTCGCGACCACACCCCATACACGATAGCGAGCACGGCACAGCCGAGCGCTATCCACGTAGCGTATTGCTGAAAAAACATCGAAATCTCCCTTAAAAAACGGCAGTAGCAAGGTCAGGATGGCAAAACTGGCTCAGTATAGCGGGGCTTCGCGCGAACGCTAAGTCCGATCCGGCAAGCCGGACGGCTCTGGCAGAATGCGGCGATGACTCAGGGAAAATCAGCGATTGTCGCGGCCGATGATGGCGATAGCGCGCGTGCGCCGGCCAGTTACCTTCCAGCGCTCACCGGACTACGCGGGATCGCTGCGTGCTGGGTGTTGTTTTTCCATGTTTGGGAATTCTCTGGATCGCCGACATTGGTTCTATCCATCGTCGACTTCACCCCGCTCGTGCGATACGGATTCATGGGCGTGGATCTTTTTTTTGTGCTGTCTGGATTCCTATTGTCGCTTCCATTCCTGCGCGCGAACGCCGATTCTCGCCCAACACCGCGCTTGGCACCCTTCTGGACGCGTCGATGCCGCCGCGTGCTTCCTGCTTATTACGTTCAGCTCGTCATTATCGTGTCGACGTTGTGGTGGGTCGGAAAAACGGACGCTATCACGCCGTTCAACGTGGCGTCGCATGTGTTGCTGATACAAAACCTATTCGCAGGCATCGTGCCGTTGAACGCGGTGTACTGGACGATGCCGATCGAGTGGGATTTCTACATCGTCCTGCCGTTGATGGTATGGGCGTTGATGCGTCTGCGACCGCCGATCGCATTTTTCGTTTTCGTCGCGCTGTCGCTTGGATATCGTGCAGTGTGTTATCGGGCGTTTCTCGATCCGACATGGGCGCAGATCGTCGATTACGGCCGCATCATGCAATTGCCGTCGCGACTCGATGAATTTTTCTTCGGCATTCTCGGCGCGTGGTTGTGTTTGCATCGACCCATCACGGCGCGCGTCGCGCATAGATGGATCATTGTCGGTGTCGCGGGGATCGTCAGCGCAATCGCTGCGCTATGCATCCTCGGCGATGTGCTCATGCATCCGCAGTTGCCGTGGACGTTGGTGTACATCACGTGGGTCGGACTAGCGTTTGGCGCCATCGTGCGCGGTGCGGCAGCACAGTCGGGTTCTCGGATCTGGTTCGGTGGCCGAGCACTCGGCTGGCTCGGACTGATCAGTTATAGCCTTTATCTGTGGCACTACCCGCTCTTGCAAGTCGCGCAACATTTCAGCGCGATTGCCACGGGCGGTGCGGCGGCGATGCTGCAGAATATCCTGCTGCTGGCGCCGGCCATTCTTTTCGTAAGCTGCCTGTCGCAGCATTTCATCGAACGGCCGTTTCTCGTCGAACGATCGAGCCGGCCGCCGACACACGGCATGCCGGCATCGATCAACGACGGGTGACTAGTTGTCTTCGATCGAATAAGCGGGCAATTTTTTCTTGACGAGTTTGCGTTTCAGCGTCGCGTATTTCGGCAGGCCCGTGATTGCGTCGTACGGCGGCGTGTCCTCGCCGCGGATCAGCGGTTCGAAATAACGGCGCGCAACCGGTGTGATCGAGAAACCATCCGACGAAATATAATTCGCGGGCAGTTTCTTTTCGATGTTGGCGACTTGCGTGATCGGCACTTCGACGATCTTCCATTTGAACGGCGTGCTCGACATGCGCTTGATCACGGGCATCACGCCCGTCTTTCCCGCCAACGCGTAGTCGACCGCCGCTTTACCGACCGCGTACGCCTGTTCCGCGTCGCTTTTCGAGGAAAGATGCCGCGCCGATCGCTGCAGATAATCCGGCACGGCCCAATGGTATTTGTATCCAAGTTTACTTTTTACCATTTGCGCAATCAGCGGACCGACGCCGCCGAGTTGCGTGTGGCCGAACGCGTCGACCGTTCCCGCTTCGGCCAGGAATTTTCCGTCCGTATTTTTTAAACCTTCGGAGACGACGACGGTGCAATAACCGACGCGCTCGACCGTCGTTTTCACCTTGGACATGAATTTCGCTTCGTCGAATGGCACTTCCGGAAACAGGATGATGTGCGGCGGATCGTCGGCTTTCTTGCCGGCAAGTCCCGCGGCGGCTGCAATCCAACCGGCGTGGCGGCCCATCACTTCCATCACGAAAACTTTTGTCGACGATTCGCACATCGATTCGACATCGAGGCTCGCTTCGAGCACAGAAACCGCCGTGTACTTCGCCACCGAGCCGAATCCCGGACACGAATCGGTCACCGGCAAGTCGTTGTCGACCGTCTTCGGAACGCCGATCACGCGCAGCGGATAACCGATCGACTGGCACAATTCGGCGATCTTCAGCGACGTATCCGCCGAATCGTTGCCGCCGTTGTATAAAAAGTACCGAATGTCATGCGCGCGCAGCACGGCGATGAGACGATCGTAGTGCGCACGATTCGTTTCCGGCGATTTCAGCTTGAACCGGCACGAGCCGAATGCGCCGCCGGGCGTATGACGCAGCGCAGCGATCTGTGCTTTATCTTCTTTACTCAGGTCGATTAGCTCTTCGCGCAGCGCACCAATAATCCCGTTGCGCGCGCCATAAACATTTATGCGTTGACGGCGACAGGTTTCGATCACCGCGCACGCGGTGGCGTTGATGACGGCGGTCACGCCGCCGGACTGCGCGTATAAAAGATTTCCTTGCGACATGTACGACCTTTTGCGTTGTTTGACTAAGCGCGCTCATGCCGCTAGCTTAGCCCCGAGCGTGCCCGCGCAGTCTAGCTCAACGCCTGTCCAAATCAGTATCGCGCGGTCGGCACATCACCCTGTAACGCAAGGAACGGCTTCACGCTATGCGCATCGTTTTCTTCGGCCCGAACGGATCCGGCAAGGGTACACAAGCCACGTTGCTCAAGGCCGAGCTAAAAATCCCGCACATTTCCACCGGCGATCTGTTGCGTGCTGCTGTCAAAGCCGGCACGCCGCTGGGTGTGCAAGCCAAAGCGGTGATGGATGCGGGCAAGTTGGTATCGGACGAAATCGTCCTCGGCATGCTTGAGGAACGCATCGCGCAACCCGATGCGAAAAACGGGTTCATCCTCGATGGCTATCCGCGCAATCTCGCGCAGTGCGCCGCACTCGAAAATTTGCTCGCGCGCATCAAACAGCCGCTCGATATCGCCATCGAATTGAACGTGCCCGATGGTTCGATTCTTTCGCGCTGCGAAATCCGCTTCAAAGCCGAGCAGCGCGCCGACGACGATCCGGCCATCGTACAGAAACGCTTGGAAGTTTATCGTCAGCAAACCGCGCCGGTGGCCAACCATTTCGGCGACATCGGCAAGCTCGTCACCGTCGATGGCGTCGGCGATGTGCAGACGGTGTTCAAGCGCATTCTCGCCGTATTGCCGCGCGCGGCCGCCTGACGTTCTCCGGTGGCGTACGCGCCACCCCGATGGATTATCGATGACTTATTTGCTTTACCTGCTGCGCGACATCATTCAGTTGCGGCGCGGTCCGCAAGATATGCCCTATTCCCCTGCGCTACTCGTGGCCGTGTGCGTGGCCATTCTCGTATTGCAGGCGCTTGCCTCCTACGTACTCGATCTTCCCGGCGACTCGATGCCGGTCGGTGCGATCGGATTAGTGATCAACCTCGGGCTTCTGTATGCGGCTGTCACGCTGCGAGGATTGGGCAGCCGCTTTGTGCAGACGGCCACGACGTTGCTTTGTTGCGCGGTCATCTTTTCGATAGTGCTGTTGCCGATCGATATCGTGTTCATAAAACATCCGCCGGTAGCCGATCAGATGTCGCCGCTGCACGTAGTGCTTGCCCTCGTCGCGTTACCCATTTTCGGTTGGAAGCTGATCGTCGATGCGCATATCTTTCGAAACAGTCTCGGTATTCCGTTTCTCGCCGGCATGGCCGTTGCGATTCTCTGGGTCACGATTGCTTACGGCATCGCCGCCGCGTTGAGCCCGACCCAACCGGCGAGCTGATGTGAAATTGTATATTTTGGGAATTTGTGGAACGTTCATGGGCGGCATCGCGGCGCTCGCGCGTGAACTCGGTCACGACGTCGCCGGCTGCGACGCCAACATTTATCCGCCGATGAGCGATCAGCTCGTCGAACTCGGCATCCGGCTGGATACCGGCTACAAAGCAGAGCATCTCGACACGCCGTACGATTTGATCGTGGTCGGCAACGCCATGTCGCGCGGCAATGTTGTCGTCGAACGCATGCTCGATGAACGTCTGCCTTACATCTCCGGTCCGCAGTGGATCGGCGAAAATATCCTCGCGCACCGACGCGTGTTCGCCGTCGCCGGCACGCACGGCAAAACGACGACAACGGCGATGCTCGCGCATATTCTCGATGCGTGCGGACGAACGCCGGGGTTTCTTGTCGGTGGCATCCCCGAGAATTTCGGCGTTTCCGCGCGCCTTGGCGAAAGCGACGACTTCGTCATTGAAGCCGACGAATACGACACCGCATTTTTCGACAAGCGTTCCAAGTTTCTGCACTACCATGCGTCGGTTTGCATCCTCAACAACCTGGAATTCGATCACGCCGACATTTTTCCGGATATCGCCGCCATCCAGCGTCAGTTTCATCATTTGGTGCGCACTGTGCCCGGCAACGGCCGACTCATCGTCAACGGCGAGGACGACCGAATCGCCGAGGTTCTTTCGATGGGCGCGTGGACGCCGGTGACGACATTCGGCATCGCGCGCGGCGATTGGCGCGCGCAGATCATCGCGTCCGACGGTTCCCACTTTGCCGTCCTGCACGGCGAGAACGTGATTGGCGAAGTCGAATGGAACATCTTCGGCCGCCACAATGTGATGAATGCCTTGGCCGCCATCGCGGCGGCGGCCGCCGGTGGCATCGAGCCGGTTATGGCCATCGCGGCGCTGGCGGGTTTCCGCAGCGCCAAACGTCGGATGGAATTCGTCGGTGAATGCCAGGGCATCCGCATTTACGACGACTTCGCCCATCATCCGACCGCCATCGAAACGACGCTGGCCGGATTGCGCGCTCGCGTCGGCGAGGCGCGCATTCTTGTCGGTCTTGAACCTCGTTCGAATTCGATGCGCTCCGGCGCTCACGCCGACGAACTGGCGCCTTCGCTGCACGATGCCGATGCCGTCGTTTTTCTGCGCAAGCCCGATCTGTCGTGGGACGCGGAGCGCGTGACTGCCGCTCTGTCGGGACGAGGGTCGACGGCACCGACCGTCGCAGAACTTATTGGCGCGTTGCACACCAAGGCCAAATCAGGCGATCACGTCGTCTTCATGTCCAACGGCGGATTCGAGAACGCACCGCGCCGTTTTCTGGAATCGTTGCGGTAATACTTTGGCGCGGCCTAAACTGCAGTCGTGACGCTCAACGATATACCGCTGTTCCCCCTCAACACGGTTCTTTTTCCCGGCGGCCCGCTTAGCCTGCGTATCTTCGAACCGCGCTATCTGGACATGGTTCGCGATTGCGCGCGCGCCGGATCGGGCTTCGGCGTTTGCCTGATTTTGCACGGACGCGAATCGGGCGAGGCCTCAGTTCCGGCCGCCGTAGGCACGGTCGCGCGCATTGTGGATTTTTATACTACGCCGGATGGTCTGCTCGGTATTAGCGCAGAAGGATCCGATCGTTTTCATGTCGACAGTTCGCGCGTACGCGACAACGGACTCGCGCATGGGTCGGTGCGCTTCTGGCCGCAGGAACCTGACGTTCAAATACCGCCGGAATTCGGCTTGCTGAGCACGATCCTCGAACGTCTCATCGATCGATCCGGCACGCCGTTCGCGAACGCGACTCAGGGTTGCTACGAGAACGCGAGCTGGGTCGGGTTTCGACTGGCCGAAGCGCTACCGCTGGAAAATCGCGAGCGCCAACATTTGTTGCAGATGACCGATCCGCTGACGCGACTCGATCAACTCATGCACTATCTTCCGCGGTTTCAGAAAGACTAGCCGCGCGAAGTTCAGCCGAGCGCCTGTCGCAAATCCGCGACCAAATCGTCCGGATGCTCCAGCCCGACCGATATCCGCAACAGATTCTGCGGCGATACGGGATTCGATCCTTCCACCGACGCGCGATGTTCGATCAGCGATTCGCATCCGCCGAGCGATGTGGCGTTCGTGAACAATTTCACTTTTCCCGCCACTGCCAGCGTCGCCTCGCGGCCGCCGTTGATCTGCACGCTCATCATGCCGCCGAAATCGCGCATCTGTTGCGCGGCGATGGCGTGATTCGGGTGATTTTCCAATCCAGGCCAATTCACTT
>CAZZWP010000027.1:26765-31857 GCA_964657965.1 uncultured Rudaea sp.
TCTCGACGTTAGGATGCTGCGCGAGAAATTCAGCGACAGCGCGTGCGTTTCGGCAATGCCACGCCATACGCGCCGGCAGCGAGCGCAGGCCACGAAGCGTCAGCCACGCATTGAATGGCGATAGTACCGCGCCGCGGACGTGACGCGCGTGCGCGATTTTTTCATGCGCATCGGAACGTTTGGCGAAAATGAGCGCTCCGCCAAGCACGTCGCTGTGACCGCCGAAATATTTCGTCGTCGAATGCATCACGATATCGGCGCCGAGCGCAAGCGGCTGCTGTAAACACGGTGTCGCGAACGTGTTGTCCACGACGGCGATTGCGCCGCCGTCGTGTGCGATCTTTGCGATCGCTGCGATATCGCAGATTTGTAACAGCGGATTCGACGGCGTCTCCATCCAGACGCAGCGCGTGTTCGGTTTCATCGCCGCCGAAACGGCACCGACATCGGTGACATCGACGGCTTCGACATCGACACGTCCTACGAGAAACTCGCGCGCGAGCACGCGAACGCCTTGATAAACATCGCGCGGAATGAGGGTGTGGCTGCCATCGGGTAGCGAGCTAAGCACCGCATCGATGGCGGCCATGCCGGATGCAAATCCCAACGCCGCCTCGCCATTTTCTAGTGCGGCGAGCGCCGATTCCAAACGCGTTTGTGTCGGATTGTCTTCGCGCGAATATTCGAAACCGCCGATGCGTTCGCCGGAGGGGCCGTGCTTGAACGTCGTCGCGAGATGAATGGGCGGCGCCATCGCTCCGGTTTCTTTGTCGGGCTCGGCACCGGCGTGAACGGCCAAGGATTCAATGCGCACGTTTCGCCTCCGCGAACGCCGCGCGAGCGGCATCGAGTGTGTCGGCGATATCCTGATCGGAATGCGCGGTCGACATGAATCCGGCTTCGAACGCGGACGGCGCGAGATAAACGCCGCGGTCGAGCATAGCGTGGAAGAAACGGTTGAACGCCGCGACATCGCAATGCGTCGCCTGAGTATACGTTTCCACTTTTTCCGACGTGAAGAACAAACCGAACATGCCACAGACGCGATTGGTGCTGAACGCAACGCCGGCGTCGGCCGCGACCGCGCGCATTCCATCGGTCAACAGAACGGTTTTGCTCTCGAGATCTTTGTAGAAATTGTTCGATTGAATGAGGTCGAGCATCGCCAAGCCCGCCGCCATGGCGACTGGATTTCCAGAAAGCGTTCCCGCTTGATAGATCGGCCCGGACGGCGCGACTTTTTCCATGATTTCGCGTCGGCCGCCATAAGCGCCGACCGGCATACCGCCGCCGATGATTTTGCCGAAGGTCGACAAATCGGGCTGGATTCCATACAACGCCTGCGCGCCGCCGAGGGCCACGCGAAATCCCGTCATCACTTCATCGAAAATCAGCAGGGCGCCGTGGTTCGTGCACAGATCGCGCAGACCGGACAGATAGTTGTCGCGCGGAAGAATGCAATTCATGTTGCCGGCGACCGGTTCGATGATGACGGCGGCGATGCGATCGCCGACGCTGGCGAATAATTCGCGCGCGGCGTCGATGTCGTTGTACGGCAGTGTCAGCGTGAGATCGGCCAAGCCTTTTGGAACGCCGGGCGATGTGGGCACGCCGAACGTCAGCGCGCCAGAACCGGCTTTGACGAGAAACGCATCGCCGTGACCGTGATAACAGCCTTCGAATTTCACGATTGTGTCGCGGCCGGTGAAGCCACGCGCGACGCGAATGGCCGCCATCGTCGCCTCGGTGCCGGAGTTCACCATGCGCACCATTTCCATCGACGGGACGATCCTGGCGATCGTTTCGGCCATGTCGACTTCCGCCGGACACGGTGTGCCGAACGACAATCCGTCGCGAATCGCACGTTCAACCGCTTCGCGCACGCGCGGGTGATTGTGGCCGGCGACCATCGGCCCCCATGAGCCGACGTAGTCGATGTAGCGTTTGCCTTCGACATCCCACAGGTAAGCGCCGTCCGCTCGCTGTGTGAAAAACGGTTCGCCGCCGACCGATTTAAATGCGCGTACCGGCGAGTTGACGCCGCCCGGCATGGTCTTCAGTGCGCGCTGAAATAACTCGTGATTGTTTGACATGGGCGTTTCGCTTTACGGAATTATGGATGGAAAAGCGCGGCGTATCGCTGCGCGGCTTGTTTGACGTCACCGGTGGAAAAAATTCCCGAAATCGCGGCGACAAAGTTCGCGCCGGCTTTGATCAAGGGCGGTGCATTGTCGGGCGTAATTCCGCCGATCGCCACTAACGGCAATTGCAGTGCTTTTGCGGCACGCAACAGTTCGATGGTCGCACGGCGCGCGTTCGGTTTTGTCGGTGACGCGAAGAATGAACCAAAGGCGAGATAATCGACATCGCGGATCGCGATTTCGCGCGCGAGTTCGAGCGAGTCGTAACAAGAAACGCCAATGATCGCGTTCTTGCCTAACTTCGACCGCGCCTCGGCGATCAACATGTCGTCTTCGCCGAGGTGGACGCCGTCGGCGCGGATTTCCACCGCGAGATCGACGTCATCGTTAACGATGAGCGGGGCGCCGTGACGACGACATGCGGCGAGCATCTCGCTGGCTTCCGCGCGTCGTCGCTCGTGGTCGGTGGTCTTGTCGCGGTATTGCACGATCGCAATGCCGCCGGCCAACGCGAGTTCGACATCTTCGATCAGATTTTTTCGCGGTCCGTCGGTAATTGCATACGCGCCGCGCTCGGGAAGTTTTGTGTGACGATGCATGGCCTCTAGTCTAACGGTAGAATGCGCGGCCACTATTCACGTCGAACGCAATGAACGCAGCCGCCGAACAAACCGATGTCCCGTTTCGCACGTTCATGTGCGTCGTTTGCGGTTTCATCTACAACGAAGCAGAAGGTTGGCCTGCCGACGGCATCGCGCCGGGCACGCGCTGGGAAGACGTGCCCGAAACGTGGACATGCCCGGATTGCGGCGTGACGAAATCCGACTTCGAGATGGTCGAGATTTGATCGACGACTAATTCAATCGTGGTAGCTGGCTGCCCAATTCGCTGATCTGCGTGGCGACGGCGTCGGCGTCGTCGGCTTGCGGCATCAACGCGAGATAGCGCGAAAAATCCTCACGCGCCGCGCGCACGTGGCCCAGCTTCAGATAATTGCTGCCGCGATCGCGATATTCGCTCGGCTGATGCGGATCGAGCGTGAGCAGACGGTCGCAACAGCGCAGCGATTTATCCCACTGTTCGCGCTCGCCGTAGACACCTTTCAGATTGCGCAGGATTCGCGTGAGAATCATGCGATGGCTCGCCGGTTCGAGCATGCGCGCCAGGCGCGAGTCGTCGATGTCTTGCGAATCCAGATGCGTGCGTGCGCGGCGGCGCAGTTCGGATGCGTCGAGCGAACGTCCTTTCTCGAACGGATCCAGCACGATGATGCCTTCGTCGAGCGGTAGCCGCACGAGGAAATGGCCGGGAAAAGAAATTCCTTCCAGCGGAACGCCGAGGCGGCGCGCCAATTCAATTTGCACCACGGCCAGCGAAATAGGGTTGCCGAGGCGGCGATCCAGCACTTCATTCAAATAACTATTGCGCGGATCGTAATAATCTTTTTCGTCGCCGCCGAAACCGAGTTCGTCGAACAGATAGCGATTGATGCAGCGGAGTTGGGCGGACGTCGAGTCGGCATTGCCGAGCGGTTCGCGAAGATCGTCGGTGAATTTCTGCAGTCGGCTTTCGTAGTGGTCGCCGTCGAGTTCGGGATACTCGTCTTTGGCGATAAGCAGTGCGGTGGAAAGAAGAGGGATGTCCGTATCATTGGCGTTACGCAACGAAAGCCAGGGACTCTGCATCGACTTCCTCCAGCGGCTTCAGTACCGCTCGGTCCGATATTACTGGATGCGAGAATTTGTGCAAGACACGGAAACTGCCCGCAAAATGTCAGTTCGATGTCATGGTGTCTGCACAGTCGATTGCTTCAATGAGCGTGCAGAATGAGCACACAGGAAAGTCATGAAGCAATTCGTTCCGATCACCGACGACATGTTGTTCGACGCGGGAAATTTCGTCGGCCCGCTCGTGCCGTATCGATTCGGCGTGATGTGTGCGCGTCAGCTGCGCGAAAGCGAACGACGTGCTTCTGATCAATGCGCGACAGTCAACGTGTCACCGGCTTTGACGCCTAGCTTTTCAGCCACGCCGGCGTTGAGTTCGAGCACATAGCGCGCCGGACCTTCCGATGGGTATTGCGGACATGGATCCGACCGGCACGCCGGTACGCGCTGCTGCATGCTGAACAATTTATACTTTTGATCAAAGTATAAAATATCGAGCGGCATGCGGCAGTTCTTCATCCAGAAAATGCGCGGCTGCTCGTCGCTGAAATTGAATAGCATGCCGTGATCGGCGGGCATGCTGTCGCGGAACATCAGGCCGCGTTCTTGCGACGCGGGATCGTTCGCTTGCTCGACGTCGAAGCGATGACCTTTCAACGTCACCGTCGTATCGTCCGCGAACGCGTCGTGAACAACGAACGTGCTCGCGCATAGCGCGACGGCACACAGCAGGCGACGTGTCATCTTCACTCCTAAATTAATTGCGCGTGGATTTGCGTAGCGATTCGATCAATTCGCTGAGCGCGGCGAAATTTTTCGGATCCATGTCGTAAAACTCAACGCCGAGCTGATTGGCGTCGGAGCGCACGAGCACGACATCGCCTCGGAAAGGCTCATGTCCGACGAATTCGATACTGATCGGCATGCGTGCGCCTATCGATGCCTGCGCGCTGATTGTGCTTTCCAGCAGGGCGCCATTGAGCGACAGATCGATGATGCGGCCTTCCATTTCACCGGATTTTGGTAACTGGAGCCGGTATTTTCCCGCAGCCGCGAAACGAGGTTCCTGTCTGCGTTCTTCGTAGAGTTCGCCCATGGTCGCGCGTGCTTGAAATGGCGCGTCGATGCTATCACATGGCATACGTCGCTCTTCTGCGATTTCATTTTCCATATTCGCCGCGTATCGAAGTTTTTTGTTCCGTAGACTGTTGACGGACTCAAGATCGCTTGTATAATACGCGGCTCCCCGGACGAAACGTTTGGGCGCTGGATTTGGGTAGCACC
>CAZZWP010000028.1:0-31678 GCA_964657965.1 uncultured Rudaea sp.
GGTTGACCGTATCGCTTTCCGAAATCGGAATGGCGACATAGCTCGCCACGGCAACGGTATCGCTCAGGTAACTGGCGAGATTGGCCTGTTCCTGATTGAGTTTCGAGTACGACAGGTCGTAACCCAATCCGATTCCGTCGGTGGTCAGATACGGCTGGAAGTACGCCAAATCATATTTCTCGAGGAAGTCGCTCTTCGACGCGGTGATCGATGCGCGATCGCCGGTGCCGAGGAAGTTGTTCTGCGAAACCGATGCCGATAGCACGACGCCGTAGACCTGCGAATAACCGAGTCCGAACGTGAACGCGCCCGACGTGGTTTCTTCCACGTTGACGATCACATCCACCTGGTCTTCCGAACCGGCGACTTTCGGCGTAGTGATCTCCACCTTCTTGAAGTAGCCCAGACGCTGCAAACGCACTTTCGAGCGATCGATCGCGGCCTGCGAATACCACGCGCCTTCCAATTGGCGCATTTCGCGGCGGATCACTTCATCCTGTGTGCTGTGGTTGCCCTTGATGTTGATGTTGCGCACATACACGCGCTTGCCCGGATTGACGAAAAAGTTGATCGCGACCAGCCGCTTTTCACGGTCGACCGTGGGCACGGGCGTGACCTGCGCGAACGCGTAGCCGATATTGGCCAGCACCGCGGTCATCTGCTGCGAGGACTTTTCGAGTTTCTTGCGCGAAAACACTTCGCCCGGTTTGGCCGTGATCAGCTTGGCCATGTCTTCTTCGGCGAGCACGAGGCTGCCGCTGAGCTTGATGTCGGAGACGGTAAAGATCTGGCCTTCGGTGACGTTCGTCGTCAAATACATCGCCCGCTTGTCGGGGCTGATGCTGACCTGCGTGGAGTCCACACTGAAATCCACGTAACCGCGATCGAGATAATACGAATTGAGTTTTTCCAGATCGCCCGTGAGTTTTTCGCGCGAGTACTGATCGTCATGCGAATACCACGACGTGATGTTCGACGTGCCGGATTCGAAGTCGCTACGAATCTCGTCCTGCGTGAATGCCTTGTTGCCGACGATGTTGATCTGTTTGATCTTCGAGATTTTGCCTTCGGCGATGATGATCGACAGCTCGACGCGATTGCGGTCGAGCTCGACGACTTTCGGTTTCACACTCACGTTGTACTTGCCGTGGTCGTAATACTGACGCGTCAATTCCTGCGTAATGCGATCGAGCGACAGACGATCGAACGGTTCGCCTTCGGACAGACCGATATCCTTCAAGCCTTTCAGCAAATCTTCGGATTTCAGATCCTTGTTGCCTTTGATCTGGATTTTCGAAATCGCCGGACGTTCTTTCACGGTGATGACGAGGATGTCGTCCTGGCGCGTGATCTGCACGTCGGTGAAAAAGCCGGTTTTGTACAGCGCGCGAATCGATTGCTGCACGCGTTCGGTGGTGACGCGATCGCCTTTTTCCACGGGCAAATACGTGAACACGGTACCGGCGGAAATACGCTGCAATCCGTCGATGCGGATATCGGAAGCGACGAACGGATCGATCGCGTACGTATTTGCGGCGAGACAGGCCAGTAGTAAAAGGGCGGCGATACGCTTCATCGTCACTTCCAAAAGTTGTGGTTGCTAGACCCGTGACACTCGGGTGTTATTGTTTTTAAACACGTTGTCTTTACGACAGAAAAGCGCGCATGACATGAAGTCAGCGCGCGCTTCCTGCGCTCGATCTCATTACGGCAACTCGGCCAGCGATCCCGTCAGCTCGCCACCAATCTTGCAATATCGTTATAAAACGCGACGCTCATCAAGGTGACGAGCAGCGCCAACCCGACGTATTGGCCGGCCGCTGCCGCGCGTTCGCTCACAGGACTGCCTTTGACCAACTCGATAAGGTAATACAGCACGTGGCCGCCGTCCAAGATCGGAATAGGTAAAAGATTGAGCAATCCGAGACTGAGCGAGATCATCGCGAGGAACGACAGGAACCACGCCACACCCATCTGTGCAAAACCGTTGGCGGCCTGCGCGATGCCGATGACGCTCGACAGATTTTTCGTCGACGCCTGCCCGCTGACCATCGCCGCAATGGCGCCCACCGTGCTTCGCGTGGTTTTCCACATTTCAGTGAACGCCGCGGGAATCGCGCGGCCCACGCCGTAGCGTTCGACCGCCGTCATCGACTGGCTTTTCACGCCGACGCCGATCTTCCAGCCTGATTCGCCTGCGGCCGTTTTGGCGATTGCCGTCACGGTTAACGGCACACGCTGTCCCGCGCGTTGCACGACGATGCTCAGCACGGGACTTTTCGCCGCTTCGCGCGCGATCGTGGTGCTTACATCATTGAATGTCTCGACGGGTGCGTCATTGATTTGCGTGATGCGATCGTCGACTTTTAGTCCGCCGCGATCGGCAGGCGAATCCGGTTCGACCAAGCCGATGATCGCGGCCGGGGGCTGCGGCTGTAGGCCGATCGTGGCAAACAATTTTTCGTCGAGTGCCGCGTCACGTGGAATCGAACTCAGCGCGAGGGTGTGTTGCGATCTGTGACCTTGCGCATCGGTCACGCTGAGAACTGCGTCGCGCCGTGGAATCAGAGAATCCTGCAACGCGATGATCACGGCTGTCCACGAGCCAACGGGTTCATCGCCGACCGCTACCACGCGATCGCCCGCATGCAATCCAGCGGCGGCGGCAAGTCCTTGCGGCTTGCCGATCACCGGCTCGAAATCAGGACGGCCGATCACGAACATCGCCCAGAATGCGATGACCGTGAACGCGATGTTGAATGCGGGACCGGCCAACGCGATGCAGATACGTTTCCAGATCTTCGCGTCGTTGTATTCGCCCGGCTGATGCGCGACCAATTCCGGATTCTCCGCTTCGCGCGAATCCAAAAACTTCACGTAGCCACCGAGGGGAATTGCACCGATGGCGTATTCGACGCCGTCGCGACCGAATCGAGACCAGATCGGTTTTCCGAAACCGATCGAAAACCGGAGAACTTTTACGCCGCAACGCCGCGCCACCCAAAAGTGACCGAACTCGTGCAACGTAACCAAGACGCCGAGCGTAACCAGCAGCCACCAGGCGGATCCAAAAAACTCACTCATCAGACTGTCTGCTCAAAAGAACGGCTACTTGTCTCGTTACACTGCGCTCGTCGGGCGCGACCCGATCCGCCGCGCGGCGCGCTGCGAACTGCGAATTATAGACGGTTTGGTGGCCATTCCGGCCTAAATCAATTCCCGACGCTCAGCAAAACGACCGCCGCATCATACGTTGCGCTAACTGGCGCGCGGTTAAATCGGCGTAAATCAGACTTTCCAGATCGGTGACCGGTTCAGCGGCCATTGCGCCAAGCGTGCCCTCGATCAGTTCAGGAATAGCGAGGAAGGGGAGCGTGCCTTCCAGAAAAGCGCCGACCGCGACCTCGTTGGCGGCGTTCAAAATGGCCGGCGCCGTGCCGCCGCTTTGCAGTGCCAGATAGGCCAGATCGAGGCATCGGAACGTTTTGCGATCCGGCTCTTCGAAAGTCAGTTCCAACAGTTTCGACAGATCGAGCGCGCGGACTCCCGCGTCGGCGCGGTCGGGCCAGGCGAGTGCGTGCGCAAGCGCAGTGCGCATGTCCGGATTGCCGAGCTGCGCGAGCGTAGAACCGTCGACGTATTCGACGAGCGAATGCACGATGCTCTGCGGATGAACGACAACATCGATGCGATCGGCCGGCGCGCCGAACAGCCAATGCGCCTCGATCACTTCGAGACCTTTGTTCATCAATGTCGCCGAATCGACGGAAATTTTCCGGCCCATCGACCATTTTGGATGCGCACAGGCTTCGTCGGGCGCTATCGATCCGAGTTGTTCGCGCGTGCGTCCGCGAAACGGTCCGCCGGAGGCGGTGAGAATGATGCGACGCACGCCGATCGCGTCGAGATCGTGATGCTGGCGCGGCAAGCATTGAAATATCGCGTTGTGTTCGGAGTCGACGGGGATCAATTCACCGCCGCCATCGCGAAGTGCTTGCAGCAACAACGGCCCGGCCATCACCACCGATTCTTTGTTCGCCAACAGCAATCGTTTGCCGGCGCGTGCGGCGGCGAGCGTGGAAGTGAGGCCGGCGGCGCCCACGATGGCCGCGATCACGATGTCCGAATCACCGATTGCCGATTCGCTTAATCCCGATGCGCCGCTGGCGGCGCGTGCCGATGATCCGGCACTTGCGAGTTTGTCTCGCAGCGAAGGCAGCAGTGCATCATCTGCGATCACCGCGAGTGCCGGCTTGAATTTAACGCACAACGCGACCAGTTCATCGACCTTGCGGTGCGCCGCAAGCGCCGACACTTCGAACCGATCCGGATGACGCGCGATGACATCTAGCGCGCTTGAGCCGATCGATCCCGTCGCGCCCAGAATCGCGACGCGCTTCATCGTCATCGTACTCATAAGCCCAGCAACGATTTCCCGAGCGCGAAAATCGGCAACGCTGCAAACACACCGTCGAGGCGATCGAAAACGCCGCCATGGCCGGGAAACATCGCGCCGGAATCTTTGACGTTGGCGTGCCGCTTGATGACGCTCTCGAAGAGATCGCCGACGACGGAAAACAAAACCGAAATCAACGCGAGGACGACCAATGCAGCCAGTTGAACACCGCGCACGTCCAACAACCAGGCACCGACTGCCGCAACGATGGCCGAACCGACCAGCGCACCCCAAACGCCAGCCGTTGTTTTACCCGGACTGATATTTGGCGCCAATTTGCGCGTGCCCCAGCGCCGGCCGGAAACATACGCGAACGTGTCGGCGCCCCAGATCAGAATCAACGAATACAGCGCCCAGGTGTGATACGTCGGTTGCTGAAGGTGAATCTGCATCAGCGCTACCCATGCCGGATACACGGTCACCAACCCGGCGACGAGTTTGATCGCCGTGTTCTCGCGCGTCGGTGCGGCGGCAAATGAATAATTCCTCAGCCACAGCGCGGCGATGAACCACCACATCGCACCGATCGTGATCGTTGCCCACCAGAACCAGGAACCGCGGGTGAGCCACAAGGCGATCATCAGCAAACCACACAGCACCATCAATAGCGCGCGAAGTGGTCGCGATCGCATGCCCGCCAAGCGCGTCCATTCCCACGACGCCACGAAACACAGAAACGCAATGATCACCGCCAACGCGACGGTAGGCGTAAGCAAAATCAGCGCGATAGCGAACGGTGTGATCAGCAGGGCCGTGATGACACGTTGCCGCATACCGCTTTTCGCGCTCATGAGCCTCTCGCGCGCTTGGGATCGGCCGGCGTCATTTGTGCGGCGGTTTTTCCGTAACGACGTTCTCGTCCGGCGAAATCATTCACGGCGTTTTGCAGGCTCGCTTGGTCGAAATCGGGCCACAGCGTATCGCAGAAATACAATTCCGCGTAGGCCAACTGCCACAACAGGAAGTTGCTGATGCGCTGCTCGCCGCTGGTACGGATGAAAAGATCGACGGGCGGCAGATCGGAAAGACTCAGGTATGGGGCCAATTCTGCTTCGTCGATGGAGTCGATATCGATTTCACCGTTCACCACCGCCCGCGCCAGTTTTTTCGCGGCGTTGACGATATCCCAGCGGCCGCCGTAGTTGACGGCGATATTCAGCGCGAGCTTCGAATTGCCGAGAGTTTTCCGCATCGCCGCGAGCATGCGGTCGCGCAACGCGGGCGCGAACGACGACAGTTCGCCGATGAATCGAATGCGCACGCCGTGGCCGTAGAGCTCGTCGACTTCG
The DNA here is from genome assembly GCA_964657965.1 of uncultured Rudaea sp. Taxonomy (GTDB): domain Bacteria; phylum Pseudomonadota; class Gammaproteobacteria; order Xanthomonadales; family Rhodanobacteraceae; genus Rudaea. Next base: position 5,746 of record CAZZWP010000028.1, read on the forward strand.
CGATCGATCGCTTTGAGAAACAGATCCATCAAGGCGCTGATTTCGGTCTGCGGCCGCCGCCAGTTTTCGCTCGAGAACGCAAAAAGCGTCAGCGCCTCGATACCGTTCTTCAAACAAAATTCAACCGCACCGCGTACCGATTTCTGTCCGGCGCGATGACCGAAAGTACGCGGTCGATGTCGCTGTTTGGCCCAACGACCATTGCCATCCATTACGATGGCAATATGTCGCGGATGCGGCAAAGTGGATTTCTCCACATTTTCGGACATCGCCGCCGTTTCCGCTGACCTCAGACTCCGCACGCGATGCGTCCGGTCACAACGCCATCAGTTCGTCTTCTTTTGTCTTCACGACGACATCGACGTCTTTGACGAATTTATCGGTGAGCTTTTGCACGTCTTCTTCCGCGCGGCGCTCTTCATCTTCGGTGATTTTCTTGTCCTTCAGCAGTTCCTTGACGTGCTGCATCGCATCGCGTCGCACGTTGCGGATCGCGACTTTCGCGTTCTCGCCTTCATGCGCGACGTGCTTGGACAATTCCCGGCGGCGTTCTTCCGTCAGCGCCGGCAGATTGATGCGAATCACGGTACCTGCCGTGGTCGGATTCAAGCCGAGATCCGACGCCATAATGGATTTCTCCACGGCCTGCACCATATTCTTTTCCCATGGCGTAATCGTGATCGACCGCGCGTCGGCGATGGCGATATTGGCCACCTGGCTCAGCGGAACATCCGATCCGTAATAATTCACTTTCAGATGTTCGATCAACGCCGTGCTCGCACGGCCGGTGCGCAGGCGCTGCAGATCGTGTTTGAGCGCCTCGACGCTCTTGGTCATGCGGTGCTGCGCGTCGGATTTGATGTCGTTCAACATTGCCTAACTCCGCGGATTGCCTATCCCCAAAGTATATCAGCGTGCGGCAACAGGCACTTCGGCGCCGCGATCAGCTGACGAGCGTACCGATCTGTTCGCCGCGCATGATGCGCATCAGATCGCCAGGACGGCTCATGTCGTAAATGCGCAGGGGGACTTTGTGATCACGGCATAGCGCAATTGCCGCGGTATCCATCACCGCGAGTTTGCGTTCGATGACCTGATCATAAGTCAGGCGTTCGAAGCGTTGCGCGTTTTGATCTTTCTTCGGATCGGCGGAATAGACGCCGTCGACTTTCGTCGCCTTCAACAGAAGATCGGCATTGATTTCAATTGCGCGCAATGCCGCCGCGGAATCCGTCGTAAAAAATGGATTGCCGGTGCCGGCGGCGAAAATCGCCATGCGGCCTTTTTCGAGATGGCGAATCGCGCGGCGACGAATGAAATCCTCGCACACTTCGTTGATCTTGATCGCACTCATCACGCGTGCACGCGCGCCGAGTTTTTCCAGCGCGTCCTGCATGGCCAACGCGTTGATGACGGTAGCGAGCATGCCCATGTGATCGCCGGTGACGCGGTCCATTCCTTTCGCCGCCAGTCCTTCGCCGCGAAAAATGTTGCCGCCGCCGATGACCAGCGCCACTTCGACGCCCGCGCGCTGCACTTCGAGGGCTTCGCTGGCCAACCGCGTGATGACTTTTGGATCGATGCCGTAATCGGCTTCGCCCATCAATGCTTCGCCGCTGAGTTTCAAGAGAATGCGTTTGAACTTGATCTCAGAAGGCATGCGGAAATTCCGTGTGGCAAACGGCCATAGTGTATCGCAGAGTCATCGGTAGACGTCGAAGTTACGACGCGTCCTTATTCTGTCCGGCGATTGGCGTGGAATGCACTGTTATTCGACGCTATCGTCACTGCAGTGGCCATTGAATACCACCCGGCATTGGGCGAAGCGCTGTGGGGTGATTTGATCCATTTCCACAGCGCGACAAAAAAGAACTTTGGGTGAAATGCGACATGATCAATGTCGTCAGTTTCGGTCGTCTTTCGGGTTATCACTATCGATGGAACGGCGCGCAAAAGTATCGAAAGTTGGCGGTGTCAATCGATGAATTGCGCTCGATCCGAAATGGAATTTTGGCATCGTTGGGAATCGATCAAAGCAAATCCGCTCGAAACCGACACGTTCACGGCTTACGATTGCGCTGTCCCTGGTTCGCCAGGCTAAAGTCCATCGGTACGGTGCGTCCCCCGGTGGCAGGCTAAGAGAGCGATGACAAGCTAGCTTACCCTCGGATCAGCCGCCGCAAGGCGGCTTTTTATTTGTAGGTTCCGAAAATAAAAAGCCGCGATCTCTCGCGGCTTTTTGCACAGACAACCTGACAATTATTTAAGGCCAGCCTGCTTCATCACTTCCGTCGCGAAGTCGTCGCCTTGTGGCTTCTCGATGCCTTCGCCGACGGCAAGTCGCTGGAAGCCGACGATATCGGCACCGGCGGCTTTCGCCGCGGCTTCGACGGTCTGGTCCGTATTCAGAACATACGGCTGACCGTAGAGCGTATTCTCGTTGACGATCTTGGCGATTTTTCCACCGATGATCTTCTCGAGAATTTCAGGCGGCTTGCCTTTGTCTTTCTCGCTCATCTTGGCCAGTTCGATTTCTTTTTCTTTCGCGATGAACGCGGCAGGCACATCCGCTGCTTTGTTGTACGTCGGATTCATCGCCGCGACGTGCATCGCGACATTGCGCGCAAACTCTTCCGAACCGCCTTTCGCTTCCACGAGCACGCCGATGCGGCCGCCGTGAACATAGGCACCGATCGTGTTGTCGCTGTCGATGCGAACGAGTCGGCGCAACTGCACATTCTCGCCGACCTTCGCGACGAGCCACTGACGACCTTCTTCGACCGTCTTGCCGTACTGCGTCTTCGCCTGTTTCAATTCCTCGACGTCTTTCGCGCCGCTCGACAACGCGGTGCTCGCCACTTCATCGGCGAACTTGAGGAAGTTTTCGTCCTTGGCGACGAAATCGGTTTCCGAATTGACTTCGACCATGACAGCCTTGCCGCCGTCCTGCGCCATGACGATGCGACCTTCGGCCGCGACGCGGCTGGCTTTCTTGTCGGCTTTCGCCAGACCCTGCTTGCGCAGCCATTCGATGGCGGCATCGATGTCGCCATGGTTTTCGGTGAGCGCTTTCTTGCACTCCATCATGCCGGCGCCGGAGCGCTCGCGCAGCTCTTTCACCATGCTTGCGGTAATTTCCATCGTGAACCTCGTGATCGGTGCGCGACTCGCGTCGCGCAAAAAGGGGATTGCGAAAGTGTCGCCGTCGAAAACGGCAGGGCGATGACGGCGTCCATCGACGCCGTCATGCGCACTATCAGATTACTCAGCCGCGGGCGCTTCGCCGGCCTCTTTCTTCGGCGGCGCCGATCGGCGCGGTGCGGCTTTCTTGGCCGCCGGCTTGCGCGGTCCGGGACGACGGCGGTCGTCGCGCTCGCGCGCTTCTTTCGCCATCGGGTTGCCTTGCGCGTCGAGTTCGACGAATTCGTCTTTCGCCGCTCCGGCCATTTGTGGCGCAGCCGCCTTTCCTTCAAGCACGGAATCGGCAACGGCCGCCGTATATAGCTGCACGGCGCGGATCGCGTCGTCGTTGCCGGGAATGGCGTAATCGACCAGCGACGGATCGTAATTCGTATCCACCACCGCGATCACCGGAATACCCAGTTTCTTGGCTTCCTTCACGGCGATGTCTTCATGCCCGATATCGATCACGAACAGCGCATCCGGCAGACGACCCATTTCCTTGATGCCGCCCAGCGAACGTTCGAGTTTTTCCTGCTCACGGATCAGCCCGAGCACTTCGTGCTTGACCAGTTTTTCGAAACTGCCGTCGCCCGACATTTTCTCGATTTCTTTCAGGCGTGCGACCGACTGTTTCACCGTGCGGAAATTCGTCAGCGTGCCGCCGAGCCAGCGCTGGCTCACGTACGGCATGCCGCAACGTACGGCCTCATCCTTGATCGCATCGCGCGCGGAGCGTTTGGTGCCGACGAAGAGAATGGTGCCGCGTTTCTGTGCCAGACCGGAAACGAAATTCATCGCGTCCGTGAACAGCGGCAGTGTTTTTTCCAGATTGATGATGTGGATCTTGCCGCGCGCGCCGAAGATGTACGGCGACATGCGAGGATTCCAATAACGCGTTTGATGACCGAAATGGACGCCCGCTTCGAGCATCTGGCGCATGGTGACTTGAGGCATGATGAAACTCCAAAAGGGACGACTCGCATGAGACAAACATGTCTTCAGCGATAGTGTCCGGGGTTGAGACCTCCACGTCCCCAGCGTTGGCGACCTCCGTGCGGACGGCGTAGCGTCTGCCAGAAGCACCCCGACAACGGTATCGAGACGTGTGCGGATTTGTTCCCGGAATTGGGAACGGCGGAATTATAGCGTTTTCCGTGGTTTAAGGGCAAATACGCGCTTGATCGCAGGCACGCGGCCCATACCTTAGCTAAACTAGCGTCCGAGCCAATCCTGCGATCCTAAATCAATGCCTGTCAGCATCAAAACTCCCGAACAGATCGAACACATGCGCGTCGCCGGAAAACTGGCGGCCGAAGTGCTCGAATTGCTCGTGCCGCACGTCAAACCCGGCGTGACGACGGAAGAACTCGACGCGATCGCGCACGATCACATCGTCAACGTGCAGAAGGCGATTCCCGCGAACGTCGGCTACAAGGGATTTCCGAAGACGTTGTGCACGTCCGTCAACAACGTTATCTGCCATGGCATACCGAGTCCCGGAAAGATTTTGAAAGCAGGCGACATCGTCAACATGGATGTCACCGTCATCAAGGACGGCTGGCACGGCGATACGAGCCGCATGTATTACGTCGGCGAACCGTCAGTGTTGGCGAAGCGTCTTTGCACCGTAGCGTACGACGCGATGATGAAAGGCATCGAAGTGGTTCGTCCCGGCGCGACGCTCGGCGACATCGGCCACGCCGTGCAACAGCATGTCGAGGCGAATCGCTTTTCCGTCGTGCGCGAATATTGCGGCCACGGCATCGGCACGATCTATCACGAAGATCCGCAAGTGCTGCACTACGGCCATCGCGGTGCGGGATTGCGTCTCGAACCGGGCATGACATTCACCGTCGAGCCGATGGTGAATGCCGGCAAACCGCACACACGGTTGTTGCCCGACGGTTGGACGGTCGTCACACGCGACCATTCTCTTTCCGCGCAGTGGGAACACACCGTCGCCGTCCTCGACGACGGCTTCGAAATCCTGACGCCGTGGCCGAAAGCGGCCTGAGTTTCCGATGAGCGCCGTCGCCGCGCCGGTCTTCGCGCTGCCGCGGCTCCCCACCAGCGTTCCGCGCGCGGGCGTTTCCGAAGCGGCACGTGTTTCATTGCGGCAACTGATCGGCGACAACGATCGCGCGCTCGCCGAGGCATTCCGCAAAAGGGTCGATATCGACGAACTTCTCAACGCGCGCGCGCGCGTCATCGAAGGCATCGTTACCCATGTCTTCTCCGCGATCGTGGGCGAGCGGCCCGGCATCGCGCTATTTGCCGTCGGCGGCTTCGGGCGCGGCGAATTGTTTCCGCATTCCGACGTCGATCTGCTCGCGTTGTGCGATCGGGCATTGTCGCCCGTGGCCGCGCATGCGATCGAATCGTTTTTCACCTGTTTATGGGATATCGGACTTAAACCGGGTCACGCCGTCCGCACGCTCGCCGAGTGCCGCGACTACGCCGCGAACGATGCGACAATTTATACAAGTATCCTCGACGGCCGACGCATCGCAGGCGATGTCCGCATGGAAGCGGCGTTCGCAGCGCTGCTGGCCGACCCGCGCATCTGGCCGGCGGCAAGCTATTTCAACGCCAAGCGCGACGAGCAACTCGGTCGCTACGCCCGCTTCAACGACACCGCGTACAACCTTGAACCGAATCTCAAAGACGCACCCGGCGGACTGCGCGCGCTGCATCTGATCGCCTGGCTCGGTCGGCGTTTGTTCTCTGCACCGACGTTCGCCGATTTGGTGAGCGCAGGCCTGCTCACGGCGAAGGAGAAATCGAAAGCCGACGAATCGCGGCGACAACTGTCGCGCATCCGTTTCGCACTCCACCTGGCGGCAGGTCGGGCGGAAGAGCGGCTTTTGTTCGACTATCAGCGCGCGCTCGCCGAGCAATTCGGATTCATCGACGAGCACAAGCAAAATCTGGCCGTCGAACAATTCATGCAAGGCTATTACCGCGCCGCGATTTCCGTCGAGCGCTTGAGCGAACGTTTTCTCGCGCGATGCGAAGAAGCGCTCGATCCAAACGAGCACGAACGCGTGCAGCGGCTGACGCTCGATTTCGTCACCGTCGACGGTCGGCTCGATTGCGACCCGCCGGATTTATTGATCGAACGACCCGCCGCGTTGGTCGACCTGTTCCGTGTCTGGATCGAGAATCCCGACGTCAAAGGATTGCGCGCCGACTTGCTGATTCGTATCGAAGCAGCGCTGGATTTGATCGGATCGAAACTGACGGACGATCATGACGTCAACGTCGCCTTTCTTCGCCTGTTGCGAAAAGGCGCGCCGGCCGTCGAAGCGTTGGCGCGGATGAACCGCCACGGCGTGCTCGCGAAATATCTGCCGGCGTTCGGCAAGGTCGTCGGGCGCATGCAATACGACTTGTTTCACGTCTATACCGTCGACGAGCACACGATCCGCGTGTTGCGCAACGTCGCGCGATTCGCCGATGCCACCGCGTCGCGTGAATTCACGCACGCGCACGACGTGTGGGTACGTGTGCCGAAGCCCGAATTATTGTTACTCGCCGTGTTGTTTCATGACATCGCCAAAGGCCGTGGCGGCGATCACTCCGAGCTGGGTGAACGTGACGCACGCGCGTTTTGCACCAAGCTTGGTTTGTCGAGCAGCGATGTGGAAACCGTCGCATGGTTGGTGCGTCAGCACCTGTTGATGAGTGTAACCGCGCAACGCCAGGACATTACCGATCCGGATGTCGTGCATGCGTTTTCGCAGAACGTCGGCGATCGCGAACGGCTCGATTACTTGTATCTGCTGACCGTCGCCGACATTTCCGGCACCAGCGCGAAATTGTGGAATTCGTGGAAAGATAAACTTTTGGCGGATTTATACACGCGGGCGCGCGAGGCGTTGCGCGGCGGCTTGGGCAGTCCGCCGGATGCCGCCGAACGCGTGATCGATTGCCAGGCGCAAGCCTCGGCGATGCTTCGCGACATCGGAATGGCGCAGACGACGATCGAACGCATCTGGGCTCAATTTCCCGACGAAAGTTTTCTGCGCTTCACGGCGAGAGAGATTGCCTGGCAGACCGCCGGCATCGGCGACGCAGACAAAACCGGCGGACCGCTCATCCTCATCGACGGCACCGCACCCAGCGGCAGCACCGAAGTGTTCGTCTATGCGATCGATCGCGACGGCCTGTTCGCCGCCGTGACGGCCGTGTTCGATCGCTTGCGCCTGTCCGTATTGGATGCGCGCATTGTCACCTCGCGCGACGGCATGAGTCTCGACAGCTTCCTCGTGCTCGATGGCGAAGGACGCGCGATCGTCGAACCGCGCCGAATCGAACGCCTGCGCGGAGCACTTGTCGAAGCGTTGTCAATGAATCCTTATCGCGCCGACTTGGCGCCGCGGCCAATGACGCGATCGTTGCGTCATTTCCATATTCCGCCGCGAGTCTCGTATGATCGCGATCGCAGCGGAGCGACGCATTTGTCGTTGATGTGCGCGGATCGACCTGGGCTTCTGGCGACCGTCGCGCAAACCTTTCGCGATTGCGGGGTGCGCGTACATGACGCGCGCATCGCGACATTCGGCGAGCGCGTCGAAGATTTTTTTCTGATCAGCGACGAGCACGACAAACCGCTCGACACCGACGCGCGCAAGGCACTGGAAGCAGCCTTGAAAAACCGTTTGCAAAACCACCACGAGGATCAGCATGCACCGGCTTGAAAGCATCATCGATTCGGCATGGGAACGGCGAACCGGCTTGGACGAAGAAGAAATCGCGTCGACCCTGCGGCCGGCCATCGACGAGGTTCTCGACGCGCTTGAATCCGGCGAACTGCGCGTAGCCGAACCGGGCGCCAGCGGATGGATCGTCAATCAGTGGTTGAAGAAAGCGGTACTTTTATACTTTCGCGTAAGCGCCAACCGCGTCATGCCCGGTGAACCTGCGCCTTTTTTCGACAAAGTGCCGCTGCGCTTCGACGGATTCGATGACGATAAATTTCGGGCGCTCGGCGCGCGCGCGGTACCCGGCGCCGTCGTGCGACGTGGCGCATGCATCGCGAAAGACGTCGTATTGATGCCGAGTTTCGTCAATATCGGCGCCAACGTGGGCGCCGGAACGATGGTGGACACGTGGGCGACCGTAGGCTCCTGTGCGCAAATTGGTAAAAATGTACATTTATCGGGTGGTGCCGGTATCGGTGGCGTGCTCGAACCGTTACAGGCGGCGCCGACGATCATCGAAGACGATTGCTTCATCGGTGCGCGCTCGGAAGTCGTCGAAGGCGTGATCGTCGAACGCGGCAGCGTCATCGGCATGGGCGTATTTCTCGGCCAGTCGACGCGTATTTACGATCGCGCGACCAAGCAGGTTCATTACGGTCGCGTGCCGGCCGGCAGCGTCGTCGTCGCCGGTAATCTTCCAGCGGCGGACGGATCGCACAGTCTTTATGCCGCGATCATCGTAAAACGCGTCGACGAAAAAACGCGGGCGAAAACGTCGCTCAACGAACTGCTGCGGGATTGAAGGCTTGCACAAATGATAAAAGTATACGGATTGGAAAAATGCAGCACCTGTGACAAAGCGCGCAAATGGCTGCACAAGCACAAAATCGGACACGAATTTTCGGATTATCGCGAACATCGTATCGATGCGCCGACGCTGAAATCGTGGGCGGCGAAAGTCGGCGGATGGGAGAGTCTCGTCAACCGCACGGGGATGACGTGGCGAAATCTACCGCCTACGCGGAAGTCGCCCGGCTCGGACCCCGAGTGGTTATTGCTCATCAAAGAATATCCTGCCCTCGTTCGACGGCCGGTCGTCGTCAAAGAAGATGGCAACGTGAGCGTCGGATTTACCGATAAAAAGTTTCGCGAGATGTTCTCCGCTTGAGTACCGTTCTCGATCTCACGCGTGCGTTGATCGCGCGCAAATCCGTCACGCCGGACGACGCCGGCTGTCAGCAGCTCATCGCGGAGCGTCTTGAAAAAAGCGGATTCTCGATTGAGCATCTGCGGTTCGGACCTGTCGACAATCTCTGGGCTACGCACGGAAGCGGCGCGCCTGTTTTCGTTTTCCTCGGACACACCGACGTCGTGCCCAGCGGCGACGTAAAAAACTGGGACAGCGATCCGTTCGACCCTTCAATTCGCAATGGACGTCTATACGGCCGTGGCGCGGCGGATATGAAATCGGGTGTCGCGGCAATGACGGTCGCGCTCGAAACGTGGATCGCGCGCAATCCGGTACACCAGGGCACCGTGGCGCTATTGCTGACGAGCGATGAAGAAGGTCCGACCAATCGCGACGGCGTGCGCCGTGTCGTCGAGGAATTTCGCGCGCGCGATCAGCGCATTGATTATTGCGTCGTCGGCGAACCGTCATCGGCCGAACGCCTCGGCGACATCGTGCGCGTGGGCCGGCGCGGCTCACTGTCCGGTCGGCTGACCGTGCAGGGCGTACAGGGTCACGTCGCTTATCCAGAAAAAGTTCGCAATCCGATCCATCTCGCGTCGCCCGCGCTCGCGGAGGTGGCGACGACCCGCTGGGACGACGGCAACGCGGAGTTTCCACCGACGTCGTTTCAGATATCGAACGTCAACGCCGGAACCGGTGCGTTGAACGTAGTGCCGGGATCGCTCGACGTCGCATTCAATTTCCGGTTTTGCACGGCCAGCACGGCGCAGAGTTTGCGCCAGCGTACCGAATCGATCTTGCGCAAACACGGATTGGAATTTTCGATCGCCTGGGATGTTTCCGGCGAACCGTTCCTGACGCGCGCCGGAAAACTTCGCGAAGCAGTGGCTCACGTCATCCACGAAGTGTGTGGCATCACACCGAAAGCCGACACGGGCGGCGGCACGTCGGACGCCCGTTTCATCGCGCCGATGGGAGCCGAGGTCGTCGAGGTCGGTCCGGTCAACGCGTCGATCCACAAGATCAACGAGCACATTTCGCTGGATGAACTGGAGCTGCTGCCGCGCGTTTACGAACGCATTCTCGATCGCGTGTTCGGAAGTTGATCGCTATTTCGGCTTGAGTATAAAACTGTACTTTGCCGCTCCGGGCAGGAACGGGGTGGCGCGACCTTTGGCCCAATCCTCATCGCCCGCGCCATAAAACGGCGACAGGGGATTGTCGCTTTGCCCGCCGGGCATGTGGAAATAGCCGTATTGTTCGAAACCGGGTTCGACGGCGAATCGCTCGGACGCGCCGAAATCCGGCGCCTGCACGCGGGGCATGTTGGAGTCGCCCGGCAGCTCCCGCTGCGGCATGTCGAGCAGCCAGCCCAGGCCCGGCAACGCCTTGCTCAGCGGGTGACGAATCCGTGTCGCGTTCGCATCGCCCCACGTGCGCGCGGCGAGCCCGCCCGGCATCGCGTCGAGTTTCGTCACGACGCGTTCGGCACATTTAATCAGTAGATCGTTCCAATCCGCATAACCCGGCGGCAATAAATAGTCGGGACGTTTCGCGATGATCGCACTGACGATGCCGTCGGCCTGGCTCAGCTTGGGCATTTTGAAATCTTTGTCCTGCGCGCGCACGGCGGCGCTGAATCCATCCATGATCGTATCGATGACTTCGCGCCGGAATTCGCGCACGAGCCGATACCCGACCGATTTCGGATCGGCGTGTTCGTTCCAGTCGTCGATATACTTTTTCGCACCAACCAACGTGCTCGTGTCGCCGGCGCGCTTCTCGACATCGATCAGCAATTCCCGCCACGTGCGTAGCAACAGGGCGCGGTCGTCGAGTTGAATCGCGAGCATGTCGTCGGGTGCGAATACGTCGTGCGCTTGCAGATCCGCGCGAATCTGGCGCGCCCGCGCGCCGAGATCGTAACCGCTGTCGCCGAGATGCGCGTAGTCGATGCTCGCGAAATCGAGGATGCGTTGATTGGCCGTCCAAATGCGCTGACCGGCCGGGTTGGCAAGTTGCGGATAGTCGGCCGGGGCGAGCCAGCCGTCCCAGCCGGTGCCGGGCCGGCTCCAATCCGCGGGAAGTTCCGGATCGTAGTCGCCGACGCGTTTTGGAATTTTCCCGGAAATGGTCCAACCGACACTGCCGGCGTGATCGCCGACGACCAGGTTTTGCGCCGGCATGCCGACGTCGTGCGCGACAATCATGGCTTCATCGACGGTTTCGGCTGTCGCCATGCGAAAGAATTCGAGGTTCAAACCGCCGGGCTGCAACGCGGTCCACGCGAGTGCCAGCGGCGTTCCATCCGCATCTTTCGCGATGATGGGTCCCCAACGCGTGGCGGTGACTTCGAGCTTCTCGTCTGCGCTATTGTGTACTTTTATAACTTCATTGCTGATCAGTAACGCTTGCGAGCCGGCCGCATCGCGATAGTGTGTTTTGTCGGCCGGATCGATGGTGACACGCACCCAATCCGTGAAGTCGCCGTAGCTGTTGGTGAACGTCCATGCGATGTGGCGGTTGCTGCCGGCGACGAGCGCCGGCACGCCCGGCAGCGTGACGCCGGTGAGGTTCAATTCGTCACCCGGGTGCCGCGGATTCGGATAAATCAACTGCGTACGGAACCAGATGTTCGGCACGCGCAAGCCGAGATGCATGTCACCGGCGACGAGCGCGGCATGGGTCGACGTTAGCGAGCCGCCGACGGCGAACCCGTTGCTGCCGATGGTCGCCGCTTTTTCGGATGCCGGTGGCGGCACGCGGAGCAGCGTTGGATCTACCTTGCGCAGGTCGATGTCGGCAGCCGTCGGCAATGTCGGAAACGGCATGACGGGACCGATCAATGGCGCGTCGAGCGGCCCGCCGGCGGTCGCGAGGAATTTGTATACTTTTTCGCCCAGTGCGGCGTTGATGTGCGAGAACGCCAGCTCGCGGCCGTTGGTCGAATCGTTCAGATCGAGAAACATCGAATCGATGACGAGCAGCGAATCGACGGGTTGCCATGCGACGGGTTTCGAGCCGACCAGCCAATATTCCCACGGTCGCGAACTCAAATCGGCGAGACCCGCGTTGACGCCTTGCGCGTAGGCCGACAACGCGTCGCGATCGGCGAGGGGCAACGATGCCAATGTTTCGACCGCGCGAGCGCGCATGCGGAAGGCGCGGTGCGTTTTGTCGATCTCGAGCGCAACGGATCCGAAAAGCTCGGCCACTTCGCCGGCTGCCAAGCGGCGCATCAAATCCATTTCGAAGAATCGTTCCTGCGCGTGGACGTAGCCGAGCGCGCGCGCGGTGTCGTTGAAGTCGTGAGCGCGGATGGTGGCGACGCCCAGCGCGTCGCGCGTGACGATCGCTTCGCCGCTCAATCCGGTCAAAACGTGCTGACCACTCACTACCGGCAGGCTTGCGCGCAAGGTCAGCCACGCTCCCGCAATTGCGACAACCAGAACGAGCAAAAGAAAGACGACACTGGTGCGCAGGAAATGACGGCGGCGTTTGGGCATGGTCGAGGATTCGTCGGAAAGCGGCGATGGTAAAGCATTTGCGCGATACTCTGTCTTACAACAGGTTGGAGTCGGTGCATGAAAATTCAGATGGTGGCCGTACTTTGCGTAGCGCATACACTGGGCGCAGCAGCGGCCGATCGAGGATTGCGTTTCGACAGTCCCGGCGTTCTCGATATTTCCGCCGAGACAGTGAGGATGTCGGGCTCGCCCGTCGCGGTGGTTGCGCTAGACGCGGCCGAGGCGTCATCGATCGCCGCGGCGCCGAAGTTGAGCGATGACGCTTCGACGCTGCCTTTTTCAGGCGACGTGTTCGGCTGCGGCGCAAAAGCGACCGATTGCTTCACGAAGAACGAGACCAAACACATCGCCGAGTCGGGTGGCGCAGTCAAACGCGAGGACAAACGGCTCACCATAACGCCGTTGAAAGGTTCGCCGGTCGTGTTTGCCGACTGGAAAGACATCGTCACGAAATCCGTCGATGGCGACGGCGAAACGCACTGGTACATCGGCGCGCTGAAGGGCAACGCCTATCAGCGTGTGGAAGTGCAGTTCTTCCACGATTCGCCGGGCAGTTTTCTGACCAACCCGGCGAATGGTAAAAGTTTATTTGTACACAACGGCAGCGACGTGTCGTCGTTGTCGCCCGACGGCCAACTTCTTCTCAACTACGACGAGCTCAATGCGCCGCTGACGGTGCGCGTCGCGTCGCTCGGCACCGACGGACCTGCAATGACCCTGCAGTGCAAAGGCCCGACGGCCGACGAAGGCCCGCACTTCGAATTCAAAGGGTGGCACGATGCGACGAGCTTGGATCTCGCGTTGGTCGGTCAGGCCGCGAAAAGCAAATTGGCGCACGCGACGGCTGTGCGGTTGCATAAGACGGCCACCGGCTGGGACGTGGCGACCGATCGTCCGGAGGAACTCAAAGCCGTCGGATTTTCCTGCGAGCAGGCGAAATGAATTACGCCGTCGTCTCGATCCGATCCACGCGTTGAAAACCGCGCGGTAATTTACCACCGCGCTGCGCGCGATTGCCGTTGTATTCAATCAGCTCGGCCCACTTCAAAATCAGCTTGCGCGCGCCGGCGTACAGGGTGACTTCGCCTTTTCCTTCGGCGACGACGGCGATGCCGGCCACGCGCTCCCCTTCGGCCAGTCGCGCCTTCGGAATTTCGATCAGTTTGTTGCCGCGGCCGCCGTTGTCGAGTTCGGGTAGTTCGGCGACGGAAAACATCAGCAGATGCCCGGCGTTGGTCGCGACGACGATGCGGTCGCGAGCGGAATCGGCAACGTAAGCCGGTGCGACGATGTGCGCGTCGTCATCGACGTTCATGAGTGATTTGCCGGCCTTCTTGTTCGCCAACAATGCCTCGAACTTGGTGACGAATCCGTAGCCGTAATCCGATGCGAGCACGAGTTTGGCCGCGGCGTCGGCGATCGCGACGGCTTCGAATTTGGCACCAGGTGACGGCGTGAAGCGGCCCGTCAACGGTTCGCCGTTGCCGCGCGCCGAGGGCAACGTGTGCGCCGGCGTCGAATAACTGCGGCCGGCCGAATCGATGAAAGCGACTTGCTGCGTCGTTTTACCTTTTGCCGCATTGTGGAATTTGTCGCCTTCGCGATAATTGAGCGTGGCGGCGTCGACATCGTGTCCTTTCGCCGAACGCACCCAGCCTTTTTCGGATAACACGACGGTAATCGGTTCGCTGACGACGAGTGCCGCTTCGTCCAGCGCCTGCGCCACTTCGCGTTCGATGATCGGTGAACGGCGTTTGTCGCCGTATTTTTCCGCATCGGCTTGCAGCTCCTGCTTGATGAGCGACTTGAGTTTCGCCGGCGATTTCAGCGTCACCGCAATGCGCGCGCGTTCTTCTTCGAGCTCGTCGCGTTCGGCGTTGAGCTTCATCTCTTCGAGCCGCGCCAATTGGCGTAGCCGCGTCTCCAGGATGTAGTCGGCTTGTTCTTCGCTGAGTTTGAAGCGTGCGATCAGTACGGGCTTGGGTTCTTCTTCCTTGCGGACGATACGGATCACTTCATCGAGATTGAGGAACGCGATGCGCAGGCCTTCCAGCAGATGCAGACGGCGTTCGACTTTTTCCAAACGGAATTTCAAACGGCGCGTCACCGTGTTCTCGCGGAACTGCAGCCATTCGACGAGAATTTGCTTGAGCGTCTTGACCTGCGGTTTGCCGTCGAGACCGATGACGTTGAGATTGATGCGATAACTTTTTTCCAGATCGGTCGTCGCGAACAGATGCTGCATCATCTCGTCGAGATCGATGCGGCTGCTGCGCGGGATGAGCACGAGGCGAACGGGATTTTCGTGATCGGATTCGTCGCGCACGTCGTCGAGCATCGGCAATTTCTTCGCGCGCATCTGGTTCGCGATCTGCTCGATGATTTTCTCGCCCGACACCTGAAACGGCAGCGCGGTGATGACGACGTTGCCTTCATCTTTGATGTAGATGCCACGACAACGGACGGAACCGTTGCCGGTCGCGTACATCGCTTTGAGCTCGCCTTTCGGCGTGATGATTTCGGCGGCGGTCGGGAAATCCGGCCCTTTCACATGCCGGCACAGGTCGGCGATGCTCGCTTCGGGTTCGTCGAGCAAATGGATGCACGCCGTCACAACTTCGCGCAGATTGTGCGGCGGAATATCCGTCGCCATGCCGACGGCGATGCCTGTGCCGCCGTTGAGCAGCACATGCGGCACGCGCGCTGGCAACCACGACGGTTCTTTCAATGTGCCGTCGAAGTTCGGCGTGAAATCGACGGTGCCTTGATCGATTTCGTCGAGGAGCAAATCGGCGATCGGCGCCAACTTCGATTCGGTGTAGCGCATCGCGGCGAACGATTTCGGATTGTCGGTCGATCCGAAATTTCCCTGGCCGTTGATGAGCGGATAGCGATACGAGAACGGCTGGGCCATCAGCACCATCGCTTCGTAGGCCGCGCTGTCGCCGTGCGGATGGAATTTGCCGATGACGTCGCCGATGGTGCGCGCTGATTTTTTCGGTTTGGCCGCGCCACCGAGTCCGAGTTCGCTCATCGCGTAGATGATGCGGCGCTGTACCGGTTTGAGTCCGTCGCCGATGAAGGGCAGGGCGCGATCGAGCACGACGTACATCGAATAATCGAGGTACGCGCGTTCGGCGTAATCCTTCAGCGGAATTTGTTCGTAGTTGGCTTGCAGGTGCATCGTGTCTCTGAAAATAAGTGAGCGATCGGTCGCGCATTGTGCCGCAATTTCATCGCGATGCGCAGAGCACCGGCGTATGCTGTCGACGTGAAATTAGATCGAGATGGGCGATGACCAACGAATGTTGTGAGCGTTGCGTGCATTTCGATCGCGATCCGCTGACAATCGAAAACGCGGTTCCGGGACTGACTGTGATGAGTTCCGGTTTCGCATCGGTTCGGGCCGATGATGGGCTGTGCGATTATCACGACCGCCATGTTTCCGCGCGCGCAACGTGCGCGTCATTCGAAGCGCGTGCGCCAGGCTGAAAGTATACTTTTATGCTTTGACGAGAAAACGCACGAACGTCATGCCTGCGAACGTCATCAGCAGCGATCCGACCACATGCGCGACGATGATCCCGGCAAACCATCCGTATTGTTGACGCGTGAATAAAACGACGGCCTCGGCGGAAAAACTCGAGAAGGTTGTCAGACCACCACAAAATCCCGTCGTAATGAACAGGCGAAGTTCGATCGGCAAATCCTGAAATTGTTCGAACGCACCGAGCGCACCACCGATCACGAATCCACCGACGAGATTCGCTGCCAGTGTGCCGAGCGGCAAATTCGGAATCACGGCGTTCCACAAAAGGCCGAAGCCCCAGCGCAGCAGCGCGCCGAAGAATGCGCCGATTCCCACGGCGAAAAAAGAAAGTAGCGGCATAGGTTGGGTTCCTCGACACATGCTATCGCAATTGCTTGGCGCACGGTTAAGCCGCCGCGCGTATCATGTACGGATTAGCTATATAGATTTTCCCCGATGAGTTCTGTGATTACTCCGCGCCGAGCGGTTCTGGCGCCGCTGCTGGCGGCGCTGGCGATGTTCGGCCCATTCTGTATCGACGCGATATTCCCCGCGTTTCCCGCCATGGCGAAACAGTTCGACGCCTCGTCGTTGTCGATGCAGCAGACGATCAGTGTGTATCTCGGCGTGTACGCCACGGCCTCGTTGTTTATCGGCGCATTGTCGGACGCGTGGGGGCGCCGTAATGTCGTCCTGGGCGGCGTGGCCGTTTTTCTGATCGCATCGGTCGGTTGCGCGGTGTCGCAGTCGTTGCCGATGTTGCTCGTGTTTCGCGCGCTGCAAGGGTGCAGCGCCGGTGTTGGTTTTATTGTCGGACGCGCGATCATCCGCGATTGTTTCGAAGGCGCGCTCGCGCAGAAATTGATGGCGCAAGTCAGCATGATTTTCGGATTGGCGCCGGCGATCGCGCCCGTCGTCGGCGCGGGGCTCGTTCTTTTCGGCGGATGGCACGCGCTGTTCTGGGCGCTGGCCGCGTTCACGTTGTTGTTGTTGGTGATGTGCGCCGCATTTCTGCCGGAGACGCATCCGCGCGAAAATCGCGTGGCACTTTCGCCGTCGCATCTCGTAAACACGTATCGCGAAATTCTCGTGGATTCGCAATTTCTGCCGCTGGCGATTGCGAACATGGGAAATTTCGGCGGCCTGTTTTTGTACATCGCGATCGCGCCGGCGTTCGTGTTCGACGTCCTGCATCTGACGCAAAACGATTTTCCGTGGCTGTTCGTGCCGGCGATTTTTGGGCTCGTGCTCGGATCAACGCTCGCGGCGCGCCTGGCGGGTCGCGTCAACACGAACATCGTGATCAACTGCGGTTACGCGATCATCGCGTTGGCAGGTTTGATGGGTTTGCTCATCGCCAGGTTTGTAGTGCCAGCGCGCGTTCCGTGGGCGGTGATTCCGATCGGTTTGGCGGGCCTGGGCATCAATCTCATTTCGCCGACGCTGAATCTTCTGGTGCTCGACCGTTTCCCGCGACATCGCGGCGCGGCGTCGTCGGTGCAGGCATTCATCGTATTGTCGTTCAACGCGTTGCTCAGTGGCGTGATCGGACCGTGGTTCGCAGACAGCGCGATGCATTTGGCCATCACGTCGATTATTTTATACGCGCTGGGATTCGTTGCGTGGCGGTACTACCGCGCCGTCGCCAAACGCGAGCCGCGCGCGGGAAGCATCGAACACGAAGTGCTCGACGCGCCGAAATCGTGAACTACGACGATGCGCCGCTCGCCACCAGCGATTTCATCAGGCTGAGAATTTCGTCTTTGTTGCCCGTGACGGTGAGTTGTCGATCGCGCGGAATGTCGAGTCCGAGATTGACGGAGTAACCGACGCCGCCGTCGGTGGACCCGGTGTCGTCGAGCAACGGAAATGTTTCGACTTTACCGACGAGAACGATGCGGTTGGCGTCGATGAAGCGGCCGTCGGGGAGTTTCAGCCAACGTTGCATAGCGGGCATTCCTGTTGGGATGTGCGCAGGCTAAAGCGCCGCGGTGTTACGCGCAAGCGTCAGGCAACAAATCGCGCGCGATGAGCCAGGCGCGAGCATCGTCCGCGTCGCGTTCGAACCACGCGCGCGCCGAACCGAGACGAAAGGTGTAGCCCCATGCGTCCATATCGCTCTGGATACGTTCGCGGCTCGCACCAGGGATTGCGCCGCCGAGCATGATCTGCAGGTAACACGCGGCATCTTCTTCGGATTGCGACGTGGATGCATCGGTATGAATCGTACTGCGGCGTTCGGGTTCGGCGGCGATCAGATGACACGCTTCGTGCAGCAGCGAATGCAGTGGCGTGTCGTCGCGCGCGTAGACGGTCGTGCCTATCAGACCCGCTTCGGGTTCGCCCCAATACGATCCCGGAATGGGCTGTTCGGCACGGATGCGAACGATCGTCAGACCGTAGCCGGCGAGCAGCAACTCGACGAATTCCAGATCGATTTCGCCGAGCCTCAAAACGTCCGTTGATGCGTCGGGCACCAGCTGCACGACGAAATCAACTCGCGCCGGCGGCGCGTGCGGCGGGCATCGCTGGTTTGCGTTCGCGCTCTTCGAGCCATGGCTGGCTGGGCAATGCGCCGGTCGGACCTTGCAGATACGTTTCGAGAACGAACGGAAAGCTCGGAAGATCTTTCGCCAGCAAGGCGACGCGTCGATTGACGAGCCCCATCAACTGCTGACCGACTTCCTGAAAGCCGTAGGTTCCGTGGAACAGCACGGAAACATCGTCGCGCGGTTCGAGAAACACTTCGCACGCCAGCAGCGGCACGCGCACTTCGGCGTAGCTCGTCACGTCGGAATAGAAAATTCGGCCGAGACCCAATCCTTGATACGGACGCGCGATGACGATGCGGTCGATGTACAGGAAATTCTTGTAACGCTCGCGAAACCAGAGAAAGTTGGGACTGCTGTAATCGGCATCTTCGCGCAACGCGATCAGAAAGCCGGCGATGTTGCCGTCGACCAGCGCGACGCGTAGATACGCGGCTTGCGCGTTCAACGTCAGCAGCTTGGCTTTGTCCAACGGCAGGATCGTCGTGCCCGCGGCGTTATTCAACGCGAGCACCGAATCCAATTCTTGCTCGCGCACGTCGCGGATCGTGATGGTCATTCTGATTTCCTTTGTCCGCGCGAAAGACAGCGCGCGACGTATTTTCAGAACACGATTATCGCATGCGCTCTATATCCGAGCTATGTCGACGGCGAGTCTTTTTCGTTAAAACGGCGTTGCCCATGAATGACTTGAGGCAGGTTGCGCCGACGTTGCGGCAGTCTATGATGCAGGAAATGCGCGTTTCCTCTCTCAATTACATCCACCTCCTGCGTTATGCGGGATTGTTCACCTACGCGTGTGTGGGCATTCCGTTGTTGTGGGATGCGGTGCGGCCCATCGACGAAGCCGGCGATCCGACCGATCGGATGTGGTGGTTCATTTCTTATGCGGTGTTCGGCCTGGCGTATTGGTTCGTGACACGCGAGCTTGGTGCGCGAAAACCGTGGCAATTGAAAATTCCGCTGTTGCTGTTGATGAATGTCGCGGCGATCGGAATCAGCTATTTCAGCCAAAGCCAGCTTTCCATCATTTTGATGCTCGTCATCGCCGGGGTGCTGCCGTGGATGATCCCGTTTTGGCCAGGCTTCATCTGGGTCATCGTTCAAAATATTTCGCTGGCGCCGGTCACGGCCATGCAGCCGATTTACTCGCACGGCGAGCCCACAGGCGAATACTACGGATGGTTCGTCGCGCTGATGCAAAACGCGATTTTCCTGGGATTTTCCAGTTACACCTACGTTACGTCCGTCATCGCGCGCCAGCAGGCCGATTCGCGCGAGGAGCAGCGCCGCTTGAACTCGGAATTGCGCGCCACGCGTACATTGCTGACGGAATCCAGTCGCATCGCCGAGCGCATGCGCATCTCGCGCGAGCTGCATGATCTGGTCGGTCATCATTTGACCGCGTTGAGTCTGAATCTCGAAGTCGCGAGTCACTTGGCGAACGGCGCGTCGCTCGATCATGTCAAGCAGGCGCAAAGCGTGGCGAAACTTTTGTTGGCGGATGTGCGAGAGGTGGTCAGCCAGTTGCGTGACGACGACAGCATCAATCTCACCGACGCGCTCACGACGCTGATCGAAGGCGTGCCGGGTATCGACATCCATCTCGAATTGCCGCCGCGTTTTTCCGTCGACGATCCGCGCCGCGCGCAGGTGTTGCTGCGCTGCACGCAGGAAATCATCACGAACACCGTTCGTCACGCCAACGCGCGCAATCTATGGTTGCGCTTCGAGCGCACCGCGGAAAACGAATTGGCCATGCATGCACGCGACGATGGTCATGGCGTGACGGAGCTGCGCCAAGGCAACGGATTGCTCGGCATGCGCGAACGGCTCGCGCAAATCGGCGGAAGGCTTACTATCACCACCGAGCGCGATCACGGGTTTGCGCTCGACGCATGGCTGCCATTGGAGGCGACGCGATGACATCGAGTGCCACGACATCGGGTTCACCGACACCGGGTCCGACAACCGCAAGCGTACCGACGTCAGGAACGGTTTCGGTGTGCCTCGTCGACGACCAGACACTGGTGCGCCAAGGCATCCGCTCGTTGCTCGAACTGTCGGACGATATCCGTATCGTCGGTGAAGCGGCCGACGGCGCGCAGGCGCTCGATCTGATTCCGCAAACCAAACCCGATGTTGTATTGCTCGACATGCGCATGCCCGGCATGTCCGGACTCGACGTGCTCAATGCGCTCGCGGCGCGCGGCGACGTACCGCCGACGATCATCCTCACCACGTTCGACGACGATCAACTTGTTCTGGCCGGACTCAAAGCCGGCGCGCGCGGCTATCTGCTCAAAGATGTTTCGCTCGAACAATTGGTAAACGCCGTGAAAGCCGTCGCGTCGGGCGGATCGCTCGTGCAGCCGGTCGTCACACAACGTCTGCTCGCGGGTTTGGAGCGGATGCAGAACGAATTTACGAGTCTCGACCGTCCCGACCCGCTGACCGAGCGCGAGACGGAAATCCTGCGCCTGATGGCCGGCGGCTACAGCAACAAGGAAATCGCCAACTCGCTGGGCGTGGCGGAAGGCACCGTCAAAAATCATGTCTCGAACATTTTGTCGAAACTCGGCGTACGCGACCGTACGCGCGCGGTGCTGAAGGCCTTTGAGATCGGCATTGTCTGAGGCAGCCGCGCATCGGCCCGTTGCAAGGATTGCGTTATCCTGCTTCGAATTCGGTTGGGTGCGCCCATCGCCAAGCGCGGCGCGGCGCCCATAGCCTTCCCGGCGCGGAGCAAGTAACATTCGCGACCGGATATCGTGGAGATTCGCGGAATGACTCGTCTGCTCGAGATACTCGTCGCCCTCGCCATCGTTTTCGTCTTGGCGGTGGTATTTGCCGTCGCTCTGCCCAGTCACCGCCATATCGACCGGTCGGTGGAAGTCAGCGCGCCGGCGCGGCAGATTTTCGATGTGGTCGACGGTTTCCGCACGTTCCCCTCGTGGAATGCGTTGCGCGCGTACGATCAGGCCGTTCAGCTCAACTTCGTCGGTCCGCCGATGGGCGAGGGCGCGGAAGTCACGTGGACCAGCACCGACAAACGCATCGGCAACGGTAACTATACGGTGTCGAAATCACCGCCGCCGAAGCAGGACGAGCAAGTCACGTGGGATGTTGTCAATCCGTGGCGCGGTGAGAACAAGAAAATCACGGTCGACATCAACGCGGCGGCTAACGGCAAGACGAGCCGCATCACGATGGGTTACGACGTCGACTACGGCTGGGACCTGCTCGGCCGTTATTATGGTTTGTACCTCGATGGCGATCCGGCCACGCAAATCCAGTTTCAGCTCGGCGCGCTGCAGAACATGCTCGCCACATTCCCGACGACCGATTACAAAGATCTGCAGATCGATCTGAAAGACGTGCCGCAACGTCCCACGATTTTCGTCTCGACAACGGCCGAGCGCAAAATCGACGCCGTCGCCGATGCGACCGACAAAGCCATGGCCGCGCTGCAAGCGCTGGTCAAGAAAGAAAAGATCAACGTCACCGGTCCGCGCATCACGATCACTACGAACCTCGGCGACGAGAATTACGATTTCGACATGGCGTTGCCGATCGACAACGCGAACTACGCCGTCGCCGACCCCGTCAAGATCGGACAGATCGGCGGCAGCAAAGAACTGGTGACGACGGCGACCGGCACGACGCAGCAATTGCCGGCCGCGCGTCTGGCGCTCAAGGCCTACGCTTACACTCACGGCTACGCCTTCGATGAAAGCTCGGAAGGTGCGGGCCGCTTCTACGAAGAAACGACGAGCGATCCGAACGCCGCCGACGATCAACAATCCTGGACGGTGCACTTGCCGGTGCAGGTCCAGTAACTTCCCACGTTTTTACGATGACGAGCGGCTTCGGCCGCTCGTTGTGTTTTTACGGGAACTTTTTCAAAACTTTGCGGTATTTTTCCGCGACCACGATGAGTTGCTCGTCGTGGTGAGGGGTCGACGCCGGAGGCCTCGGTACGAACGCGTCGAACATTTGTTCATCACTTCGGTAATCTGACCATGATCGAAACCAGGCAGCTCACCAAACGCTACGGCACGCTCACGGCTGTCGATAGCATCACCTTCAAAGTAGAACCCGGACGCGTGCTCGGTTTTCTCGGGCCGAACGGTGCGGGTAAATCGACCACCATGAAAATGATCGCGGGTTTTCTCGCGCCGACATCCGGCAGCGTGCTCGTTTGCGGTCACGATGTGGTGGACGATCCGATCGCGGCCAAGCGCGCTATCGGCTACGTGCCGGAGGGCGCGCCGTCGTACGGCGAAATGAATCCGCGACAATTCCTCAACTTCATTGCGGACGTGCGCGGACTGACCGGCGCCCATCGCCGCACGCGACTGGACGACGTGATCGAACGATTGCGCCTCGATCCCGTCCTCGAGCAGCCGATCGAAACGCTGTCGAAAGGGTTCAAGCGCCGCGTCGGCTTGGCGCAAGCCATTCTTCACGATCCCGCCGTTCTGGTCATGGACGAACCGACCGATGGCCTCGATCCGAATCAGAAATACGAAGTGCGCACGCTGATCAACGCGATGTCGCGCGACAAGACGATCATCGTCTCCACGCACCTGCTCGAAGAAGTCCACGCCGTGTGCAGCCGCGCCATCATCATCGCGCACGGAAAAATTCTCGCCGACGCGACACCCGCCGAACTCGAAGCGCGTTCACGCTATCACCAGGCCGTTTCATTGACGACGCCCGACGTCGCCGCGGCGCGCGACGCATTGTCGCGTGTCGCCGACGTGCAGACGGTCGAAATCGATCCGCAAGATCATCGCATCACCGCGTTTCCGAAGCCGGGCAAGCAAATATTCGCCGCCGTCAGCGAATTGTTGCGCACGCAAGGCATCAAGGTCAGCGAACTACAGCTCGAAAGCGGACGGCTCGATGAAGTTTTCCGCACCATCACCACGCACGAGGTGGCGGCATGAGCGCACCGATCTTCACTGTCTTCAAGCGCGAGCTGACGAGCTATTTCGCGACGCCCGTCGCGTATGTGTTCATCGTCATCTTCCTCGTGCTCGCCGCGACGTTTCCGTTTTATCTCGGCAATCCCACGTTCTTCGAACGCGGCCAGGCCGACCTGTTGCCGTTCTTCAATTTCCATCCGTGGCTGTATTTGTTCCTGGTGCCAGCTGTCGGCATGCGGTTGTGGTCCGAAGAACGCAAGAGTGGCACGATCGAATTGCTGCTCACGCTGCCGATTACGATGTGGCAGGCGGTCGTCGGCAAATTCCTCGCGGCGTGGGCGTTCATCGGCATCGCGCTTGCGCTGACCTTTCCGATTTGGATCACCGTGAATTATCTCGGCGCGCCGGACAACGGCGTTATCTTCGCGAGCTACATCGGAAGCTTCCTGATGGCCGGCGCGTTTCTCGCCATCGGCTCATGCATTTCAGCGTGCACGCGCAATCAAGTTATCGCATTCATTCTCACCGTCGTCGTTTGCTTTCTGTTTTTGCTTGCCGGTTTTCCGCTGGTGCTCAATGCATTCAGTTCCTGGGCGCCGCAGGGCGTCGTCGATGCGATTTCGGGATTGAGTTTCCTCACCCATTTCGCCTCCATCAGCAAGGGCGTGATCGATCTTCGTGATTTGATCTACTTCCTGCTCACGATCGCATTCTGGCTGTATGCCAGCGCCGTCGTGATCGATTTGAAGAAAGCGGATTGAGGAGCTACCCGACATGAACAATCGCAAATTACTTACGGGCAGCGCTCTGGCGGTTCTCGCCGTACTGCTCGTTGCCGTTATCCTGATCAGCAACGTGCTTTTCCGCGGAGCACGCGCCGATCTCACGCAGGGTCATTTGTATACTTTGTCGCAAGGTACGAAAAATATACTTTCGTCGATCGACGAGCCGATTCATTTGTATTTTTTCTATTCCGACAAAGGCTCACAGGATTTGCCGCAGCTGCGCACCTACGCAACGCGCGTTCGCGAACTGCTGGAAGAAATGGCCGGTCGCGCGAAGGGCAAAATTCAGCTCGAAGTGATCGATCCGTTGCCGTTCTCCGAAGACGAGGATCGTGCGACCAGTTACGGTTTGCAGGCCGTGCCGACCGGCCAGCAGAACGACAAGATTTTTTTAGGCCTTGCCGGTACCAATTCGACGAACGGCAAATCGGTGATTCCGTTTTTGCAGCCGAATAAAGAAGCGTTTCTCGAATACGACATCGCCAAGCTCATCAACGATCTGACGCAGACGAAAAAACCCGTCGTCGGTCTGATGTCCGGATTGCCTGTCACGACGGGATTCGATCCGCAGACGCGCCAGATGCGCGATCCGTGGGCGATCGATCAGCAACTGTCGCAGTCGTTCGACGTGCGTCAATTGAACGCGGGCTCGGTGAAATCGATCGATAAAGACATCGGTGTCCTTATCGTCATTCATCCGAAAAATCTCAGCGACGACACGTTGTACGCGATCGATCAGTTCGTCATGCGCGGCGGTCATCTCGTTGCGTTCGTCGATCCGGACGCGGAAACCGACGAAGCCGGGGCGGACCCGAACAATCCGCAAGCGTCCATGATGGCTGACAAATCGTCGGACATGCCGAAACTCTTCAAAGCGTGGGGCATTCAGTACGATCCGCACCAGATCGTGCTCGATCGCGGCCATGCCGTGCAAGTCAGCGTCACGCAAGGTGGCCCGCCGGTGCGCGATGTCGCGATCCTCGGATTCACGAAGCGCGATTTGAACGCCGACGATGTGACGACTGCGAATCTCGACAGCATCAACGTGTCATCGTCCGGATTCTTCCAACTCGCCAAAGACTCGAAGAACAAACTCGTGCCGCTGATCCAGACCGGCACCGACGCGATGACGGTGCCTTCCGAACGCGTCAAGTTCATGCAAGACCCTTCGCAACTTCTCGACGGATTCACGCCGACGCAGATCAACTATGTCATCGCCGGGCGCCTCGAAGGAAAATTCACGACAGCCTTTCCCGATCGCAAAGAAGACGGTCATCTTGCCGAAGCGAAGGACGACGGCGAAATCATTCTCGCCGCCGACACCGATATGCTCACCGATCGTCTGTGGGTCAATGTGCAACCGTTCTTTGGACAGAAATTGATGAACGCATTTGCCAACAACGGCGATTTCTTCATCAATGCCGTCGACAACCTCACCGGTTCGTCAGATCTGATTTCGATTCGAGGCCGCGCGATTTCGCAACGTCCGTTTACGCGCGTGGACGATATGAAACGCGCCGCCGAAGAAAAATTC
>CAZZWP010000029.1:0-28979 GCA_964657965.1 uncultured Rudaea sp.
CGATCGCGCCCGCGCCAATGTCGGCGTGCTCGTGATAGAACCGGACTCGGCCGTACAGCAACGCCTGCGCGAAATTCTGCAGCCCTACTACAAAGTCAACTTTGCCAACAGCGCCGAGCGCGCGCTGCAAATCATGGAGCAGCAAGAAACCGGCGTCGTCATTTCCGAAACGAACGCAGGCCGCAGCGATCTCACCGGTTTGCTGAAAGCCCTCAAATTGCATCATCCGCATATCGCAACGGTGGTGCTCACCGAACGTGCCAATGCGCAGACGGTGATCGAGCTGATCAACGAAGGTCAGGTATACCGCATGCTGCTAAAACCAGTGCGCATGGGAACGTGTCGACTCAGCGTCGATTCCGCCATCGGCCGCTACTGGCAGTTGAAACAGAATCCGCAGGCGGCGCGCCGCTACACGACCGCGCCGCCGAACGACAACGGATTACCCGCCTCGCTTCGTTTGCCGGCCGTGTTGCTCAATCGCATCCGTTCATTGCCGGGACGCTTGCTCGGCGTCGCGAAGCTCTAGCCGAAAAACCAGTAGCAAACGCCGATCGCCGCCAGAAGTCCGGCCAGGTCGGCGAGCAGCGCGCAGGCAACCGTGTGCCGCGCATGACGAATGCCCACCGCTCCGAAATACACCGCGATCACATAAAACGTCGTTTCGGTACTGCCTTGCACGGTGGCGGAAAGCAGCGACGCAAAACTGTCGACGCCGTGCGATTTCATCGTCTCGATCAACAACGCGCGCGCCGCGCTGCCTGAAAACGGTTTTGCGAACGCGACCGGCAACGCGTCGACGAATCGCGTATCCCATCCCGCGCCCTGCACCAGCCAGCGAATGCCACCCAGCAACGCATCGAGCGCACCCGACGCGCGCAGCACGCCGATCGCGCACAGCATCGCGACGAGATACGGCAGGATGTCGCGCGCCACTGCATATCCTTGTTTGGCGCCGTCGATGAACGCGTCGAACAACGGCACTTTGCGAATCGCACCGGCGAACAAGAAAACCAGCAACAGCGAAAACAACGTCAGGTTGCCGAGCAGCGATGACACCGCCGTCAACTGGGCGGGCGCAAGCGTCGACAACAGCGTCACGAACGCCGCGAATAAAATCGCGAAGCCGCCGAACCACGCCATCACTACCGCGTTCCACAATTTCAGTTTTTGAACGAACGCGACGCTCAACAATCCGGCGGTCGCGGATGCGCACGTCGCCAGAAGAATCGGCAAGAAAACCAGTGTCGGATCATGCGCACCTTGCTGCGCGCGATACGAAAAGATTGTCACCGGCAACAACACCAACGATGAAGAGTGCAGCACGACAAACAGAATCTGCGCGTCGCTCGCGCGATCCGGCGTTGGATTCAGCGTCTGCAACTCGCGCATCGCACGCAGTCCCATCGGCGTGGCGGCGTTGTCCATGCCGAGCAAATTCGCCGCGAAATTCAGCGTAATCACGCCGATTGCCGGGTGGCCGCGCGGCACGCCCGGCATCAAGCGGGCGAACAAAGGCCCAAGCGCACGCGCGAGCAGATCGATTAATCCGGCGCGTTCGGCAATACCCAAAAATCCCAACCACAACGTCAGCGTGCCGAACAAAACGATCATCACTTCGACGGACAATTTCGCCATGTCGAACAGACTGATCACCATCGCGGCGAAGACATCGGCGTGTCCGCCGATCAGCCATTGGCCGAGCGCGGAAATTGCCGCGACGATAAAGAACGCGAACCAAAGCCAATTCAACATGTGCGCACTGAAACACGACTTGCGCGATCGTGCAATCAGTCGCCGAACGGCTCCAGTCGATAACCGACGCCGTACACCGACGTGATCGGATCGAAGCCCGCGTCGGCGAGTTTGCGACGCAAATTTTTCACGTGGCTGTCGACGGTGCGATCGCTCACGACGCGATGATCGCGATACACCGCATCCATCAACTGCTGTCGCGAGAACACGCGTCCCGGTTGTGCCATGAGTTTCCCGAGCAAGCGAAACTCGACCGGCGTGAGGGTGAGCACCTGTCCACGCACGCGAACTTCGAAGCGCGCCTCATCCAATTCTATCGATGCCGTAATGGCGGCGGACGACGCGCTGGTTCGACGCAGTACCGCTTTTACGCGCGCGACGACTTCGCGCGGACTGAACGGCTTGCAGATGTAATCGTCCGCACCGAGTTCGAGACCGAGCAGGCGATCGATCTCTTCGACGCGTGCCGTGATCAACAGAATCGGCACATCGGAAAATTCGCGGATCGCTTTGCAGATCGATAGACCGCTCTCGCCGGGCAACATTACGTCGAGCAGAATTGCGTCGGGTTTGTTGGCGCGAACCCAATCGACGACGCCGAGACCGATTTCCAATACGCTCGTTTCGTAGCCGCCGTTGACCAGGTAATCGCGCAACAGCGCGGCGATTTTCGGTTCGTCGTCGACGATGAGTACGCGCGCAGTCACGAGCGCGATCTCGGCAATTCGATTGCGATTCGCAAACCGCCCAGCACCGAGGGTTCCGCCGCGATCGTTCCGTGATGCGCCTCGACGATCGCTTTGCAGATCGCCAGACCCAACCCGGCGCCACCGGCCGCGCGGCTGCGCGATTGCTCGACGCGATAAAGTCGATCGAATAGTTTCGGCAACGCAGACAGGGGCACACCGGGCGCCGTGTCGTCGACGGCTAACCGGATCAGCGCCTGGTCGACCAGCAGGCTCACGCGAATGCGGCCCGGCGCGTCCGTGTATCGGCGCGAATTGGTCAGCAGGTTATCCAGCAGTTGCGTCAATCGGCGCGCGTCGCCATCGATCACGATCGGCGATTCGATATTTTCTTCCAGCGTCAATCCGGCGGCCGCGCATGCCTCGTGATGCGACGCCACTGAATCGCGAACCAATTCGTCGAGCTCCGTTTTTCCGAAACGATAATCGAGCGCGCCCGCGTCGGCCAGCGACAATTGATAGAGATCGTCGATCAACGCGCCGAGGCGTCCGCATTCGGCTTGCAGCGAATCGAGCGCCGCCGGCGTGACGGTACGTACGCCTTCCTGTAACGCCTGAATTTCGCCGCGCAAAATGCTCAACGGCGTGCGCAGTTCGTGGGCGATATCCGCGCCCCATTGGCGGCGTTCGTCGCGATGCCGTTCGAGCGTCGCGGCCAAATGATTGAAGTCACGCGACAGTGCGCCAAGTTCGTCGTTTCGCGTCGAATCGATGCGCCGCGAAAAATCGCCGGCGGCGAGTGCGCGCGTTCCGCTCGCCAGCGCGCGCACCGGCGCGAGCAACCAGCGCGCCAGCGCGAACGACAACACAAGCGCGCCGATGAGAATGGCCACACCCGCGATAGCGGCGCTGCGCGACTGCGCTTGCGCGAAGGCGACGTCCGTCGCGCCGCTGATCTGCGGCATCGGCGCCAGACGTAATGTGCCGATCGCACGCCCGTCCAGCGCGAGGGACAACTCTGCGACACCTTCGCGAACATTCGGGTTACCGGCGACATAAACGCCGGCACTGTCGATCAGTTCGATCCGCTGCATCAAATCCGGTGGCCCGTGCGGTGGTGGATGTCCACCGCGCGGTGGGCCCGATGGATCCGCCGGTTGCGCACCGTCTTCGTCTGGCGGAGGCGGAGGAGGCAGATTTTCGTTGTGCGGACCGTGCGGAAAATGCGGCGGCGCCGGTTCGATCAGCTCGGCGAATTGCGCGGGATCGTCGCGCAGGAAATTCCAATCGCCATGTTGCGCATATGCCGCCGACAGCCGCGTCACCGAGGATGCGAGCCGTTGCTTGCTCATTTCATCGAGGTAACCCAAAAAGCCGCGCCGGAAACTATGTTCCTGCCACGCCGCAAACCCGAGCAGCGCCGCTCCGCTCAACACGGCGAGTGCAAGGAAAAGTCGCTGCCAAAGTCGCAATTGCATGGGCACAACATAAAGCCT
Source organism: uncultured Rudaea sp. (assembly GCA_964657965.1). Lineage (GTDB taxonomy): Bacteria > Pseudomonadota > Gammaproteobacteria > Xanthomonadales > Rhodanobacteraceae > Rudaea. Next base: position 3,938 of record CAZZWP010000029.1, read on the forward strand.
ATCGATCGCCGGCGAAACTCGCCGCGTCCAAACTCCGCAATTTCTCCACAGTGTCTCCACCAAGTTCACGTGACGTGCGACTAGATTGACCGTCAGCCGAACTCGGCTTTGAATGAAAGGAGAACGTCATGAGAAAACTGATTCTGAGCGCTGCATTGATGAGCGCATTCGCGGCCTGCAACTTAAGCGCGCAACCGATGATGCCCGGCCCGCCGCCTCCGCCAGGCGGGGGCGTGCCGTCTGCCGAGATGCTGGCGACGACGGATCTGACGACGGCGCAACAGGCCGACGTGCGCCGCATTCTGATGCAGAAGCGCGACGCGCTCGATGCGGCGGAAAGCAAACTTCGCACACAAGCCGAAGCGCTCCACAAGCAGATGCGCGATGAGCACGAACGCATCGACGCGCAAACGTCAGACCAGCTCCGCAAGGCACTCGGCGACGATGCTTACAAGCGCTATGCGGAGTGGTCGCTCCGTCACGAACACGGCCCGATGGGCGGTCCGGACGGCCCGCGCGGCCCCGGCGGCATGCATGGTCCGCACGGCGACAAAGCTGGATCCGATGCGCCGCCACCGCCCGGCAATGGCGCCGGCGCCGGTAAACCAGACGACGAATGATGTCGACGAACGAACCGAGCGCGTGGTGTCGCGCGCTCGGTAATTACTCCCCAGGCGCCGCGGTCCATCCAGAACAGCGGATGGATCGCGGCGATTTTTCGCAGCCGCCGGCGCAGGAGAAAAATGCATGGCTCCATCGAAACGAAATCCGAACCTCGCTCTCCTGGAACGCAAACGCGCGCTGACGACATTACATGCATTGAACGCCGCGAAGGATAAAGCGGCGTCTGGCAACACGATCAAAACCGCGCGGATTGATGCACAATCCGCGCATGAACATAAAGCCATTCTCCGACGCGTGCGAACGTAATCGCGATCCGATTCTGTGGGCGTTGCGTTCGCATTTCAGCGATCGCGAACGCGTCTTGGAAATCGGCAGCGGCACGGGACAACATGCGGTTTATTTCGCTGAAAAGATGCCGTCGCTGTATTGGCAATCGTCCGATCGTGCGGAGAATTTGCCCGGTGTTCGCGCGTGGCTCGACGAAGCGGCGCTGACGAATACGCCCGCGCCGATCGAACTGGATGTCAACGGCGATTGGCCGGCCGAGACGTTCGATGGAATCTTCAGCGCCAACACGTTGCACATCATGAGCTGGGCGGAAGTCGAAACCCTGTTTCAGCGCGTCGGATCCATCAGCACGCCGGATGCGAAGCTCGCCGTCTATGGCCCTTTCAACTACGGAGGACGATTCACCAGCGACAGCAACGCGGCGTTCGATCGATCGCTGAAATCGCGCGGCATGCAAATGGGGATTCGCGATTTCGAAGCCGTCAACGCACTGGCTCGGAACGCACAGTTCGCGTTGGTCGACGATGTGCCGATGCCCGCCAACAATCGTTTGCTCGTGTGGCAGCGCCAGGCCGACGTGTGAACACGCCGGTTCTGCTCGCGTGGAGTGGCGGCAAGGATTCGACGCTCGCGCTGGAACGATTACTTGGCGATGCGCGTTATCGCGTGGTCGGACTGGTGACGACGGTAACGCTGAGTTACGAGCGGATTGCGATTCATGGCGTGCGCCGCTCGATTCTGCATCGCCAAGCCGCGATGTTGCGGTTACCGTTGATCGAGGCGGCAATACCCGCGCAAGCATCGAACGATATTTATGAATCATCGTTTGCAAGCGCGCTCACGCGTGCGCGGAACGCGACGTCCAGCGATGTCGGCGATATCGCGTTTGGCGACCTGTTTCTAGAAGATGTTCGTCACTATCGCGAAGCGATGCTGACGCATTTAGGATGGCGCGGCATTTATCCGCTGTGGAACGAAGACACGGGAAAACTCGCGCGGCGATTCATCGAACGTGGTCACCGCGCGATGCTCAGCTGCGTGGATACACAGCAACTCGACGCTGGATTTTGTGGGCGCGACTACGACACACGGCTACTCGCCGATCTCCCGCCCTCGTGTGATCCGTGCGGGGAAAACGGCGAGTTCCACACGTGCGTCCATGCCAGCCCACTATTTGCCGAATCGATTCCGTTGATGCGCGGCGAACGCGTGCTGCGGGATGGGCGATTTCACTATATCGACTTGATCGAAACCGACATGCCGGAAATCGACCTAGCGTTTCAGGCGAAATAATTCTCGACGACTGCCGTTTCTTGTTTACGCATCAGCTCGACGATGGTCGCGCGTGCCGCTCGTCCAACGCGTTCGCGCAATGCGATGTCACCACTCAGCCGGTCGATTATCGCCAGGGCTTCGTCTTCCGTTGTCACGAGAAACCCGTTCACCCCGTTATCGATCAACTCCGTCGAACCGCAGCGTTCGGAAAACAGGATCACCGGTAATTCCATCGCCATGGCTTCGAGAATCACCGTGCCGCCGGTTTCCAGGAAATGGGGATGGATACGAAAAACGAAGACATCGAGACTTTCCAGAAAGGTCTGAACGTTTTGTGCACCCACGGCGAGCAGCGCTGGCCGCCGCGCCACGTCGTATGCAAACAGCGGAGCGATTTGAGTGCCGCCGAGGAGTTTGACCACATGGCCGCGCGACATGATCGAGCGGAAGAACGCCGGATCGTTCGGGTGGAATTTCATCGGATGCGCCCGGCCGTGCCGGCCGACCGTCATCGCGCGGTTTGCCGTGCGCGGCACCCGGCAGCGAAACGCGGCCAAATCGATCGGCGAATATTCCACGCTCCCGGGCAACCCCGATGTTTGCTTGAACAATTCCGAGGGGAACGTGAGCCGCACTTCCGGATGCGACGCATTGATTTCAATCTGGCCCAGACGACGGCCGAGGCTGGCATATTGTTCCGGCAGGTTGTGGCAGACGACGATCCGGTCGAAATGTTCTCGTTCGAGCCATGGTCCGCACTCGAAGTAGGTACCGATCAGCGCCAGCGTTCCGCCCGACGGAATGTTGCTCGCGGTTATCTCGCGAATCGGGAAGCGCGCGGCGTGCGCGGCCAGAACAGGGCGTGTCGACCACAGCGTCGTCGGCCCATGCAGCGACAACTGCCGGTATAAATTCAGCGCGCGCGATTCGGTACCGCCCAATGTGTCGAGCTTGCAGACGATATGCACGTGCGAAATGGGCGCGCCGGTTGTCGCGCGTTCGTTCAACGCACCGAGTTGCGTGCGCAAGGATTTCGCGGCCGCCAGCCATTGCTTCGGACGATCCAAAAGCCGACGGCATTCGTCCATCGACTCCCGCGTGTGCGGATCGTTGCCACCCAACGCGATCGCCCGCTCCAAAAAAATCGACGCGCGTTGAAGTTTATCGACATCGATGCACATCTCGCCGGCTTCGCGACTTTGCAATGCGGTCGTCATCAGTTCGGGGCGCAGATGGTCGAGTAGCGCCGCCGCTCGCGCCGCTTCACCGCGTTGCATCAACGACGCGGCGCGATGGACGAGAGCGGCCTGCCGCTCGATTTCCAGCGCGCTCGCATTTCTCGACGCGTCGTTGCTCGATTGCCAGCCGCAGCAGTGTTTGAAACGCAATCCGCTGCCGCATGAACAGAACGCCGAACGGCGCGTTCGCGCCGCCGCATCCATCGATATCGCTACCGAAGGTTCGGCGCGTGGACGTGTTGGATCCGGCTGATCGCCAAGCCATTGTCCCGCGGCGATCGCGACGGCGTCGCCTTCGTTCCACGCGTGGTTCGCGTCGAATCTCACCGAACTCGCCCCTTGTGCACGTGCATCGGGCCGCGCTTATGCAGCGGCTTTTTCACTGACGGGATTGCGCCATGCCGTCATCAATTCGTCCCAACGCGCTCTCGCTTTCGCGTAGTTCGATTCTTTGATGTGTCCGTATCCACGAATTTGCTCCGGAATCGACGCGATTTCAACGGCGAGCGCGTGATTGTTGCGATCGAGATTCGCAATCAGCTCATCAACGCAGGTGGCGTAGTCTCCGATCAGCCTGCGCTCAAGTTTGCGCTCGGCGGTATATCCGAACACGTCGAACGTACTGCCGCGCAGGCCTTTCAATTTCGCCAATAACTTGAACGCACTCAACACCCACGATCCGTATTCCGATTTGCGAAGATGTCCTTCGCTATCGCGACGCGCGAACAGGGGCGGAGCGAGATGGAAGTGGATCTTGAAATCGCCATCGAAACGATCGCGGACGCGTTTTTCGAAATCGCCACTCGTGTACAGCCGCGCCACTTCGTATTCATCTTTGTACGCCATCAGCTTGAACGCATAACGCGCGACGGCTTCGGACAACGACGTCGAGCCGGGCGTCTTTTGTTGCTCGACAGCGCGTACTTTATCGACGAGCGCCTTGAATTTCTGCGCGTACGCCACGTTCTGGTAGTCGGTAAGAAACCCGACGCGACGCGCGATCATTTCGTCGAGCGTTTCGCTGATGCGCACATCATTTATCGGCGACGGCATGGCATCGCCGATCGGCGCCACCGTCACGCCCAGCGCGGCATCGCGCACCTTGCCGATATCGATTGCGGCCATGCGGCCCCAACTGAACGCGGCCTTGTTCATCTCGATCGCCGCGCCGTTGAGTTCCACGGCGCGCATTAACGCGTCGAGACTCACCGGCACCCAGCCTTTCTGCCAGCCGTAGCCAAGCATGAACAAATTGCTTGCGATCGAATCGCCGAGCAGCGCTGTGGCCAATTCTGTCGCATCGACCAGTTCCGGCGATCCGCCATCGAGCGCCGTCCTGACCGCATCCACGATCTGATGCGCCGGAAAATTCATATCCGGTTTAGTCGTGAACGTGCCGGGCATCGCTTCGTACGTGTTGAGCACGACGCGCGAACGTCCGGCGCGAATCTTTGACAGCGCCCAATAATCGTTAACCACGACCATGTCGCAGCCGAGCACCAGATCAGCCTCGCCCGCAGCGATTCGCACGGCATGAATATCGGACGGCGCTTTCGCGATGCGCAGATGACACGTCACCGCGCCGCCTTTCTGCGCGAGGCCGGTCTGGTCGAGCACCGTCGCGCCCTTGCCTTCCAGATGCGCTGCCATGCCGATCAGCGCGCCGATCGTGACGACACCCGTTCCGCCGATACCGGTGACGAGGATGTTCCACGGACGATCGAGATTCGTTGCAAACTCCGGTTGCGGCAATGTGGAAAAATCCACTTTTGCCGATCCGCCTTTTTTCTTCTTAAGTCCGCCGCCTTGAATGGTCACGAAACTCGGACAGAAGCCTTTCACGCACGAATAATCTTTATTGCAATTGCTCTGATCGATCTCACGCTTGCGACCGTATTCCGTTTCCTTCGGCAACACGGAAACGCAGAACGATTTTTCGCCGCAATCGCCGCAGCCTTCGCAGACCAGCGAATTGATGAACACGCGTTTCTTCGGATCTTCAATCTTGCCGCGCTTACGACGACGACGCTTTTCGGTCGCGCACGTCTGGTCATAAATCAAAACGGACACGCCTTCGATGTCGCGCATCCGTTTCTGCACCGCGTCGAGTTCGTCGCGATGGATGAATTCGACATTCGAGGGAAAAATCGACGCGTCCGACCACTTCTCGATGTCGTCCGACATCACGATGATCGTCTTCACACCTTCGCTGCGCATCTGATGCGCAATGTCCGGCACGGTGAGCGTGCCGTCGACCGGCTGGCCGCCCGTCATGGCGACCGCGTCGTTGTACAGAATCTTGTAGGTGATGTTCACCTTCGCCGCGATCGCCTGCCGGATCGCGAGCGAGCCCGAATGGAAATACGTGCCGTCGCCCAAATTCTGAAACACGTGCTTGGTTTCGGTGAACGGCGCCTGGCCGCACCACGTCGCGCCTTCGCCGCCCATCTGCGTAAAGGTTTCGGTGCGGCGGTCCATCCACGTCACCATGTAATGGCAACCGATGCCGCCGAGCGCGCGCGAGCCTTCCGGCACCGCCGTCGACGTGTTGTGCGGGCAGCCCGAACAGTAATGCGCGGCGCGCGGAAAATTCGCGCGCGGCAGTGTGAGTTCGCGTTCCTTGTCCTCGATCCAGCGCAGGCGCGACGTGATCGCGTCGCTCGTGAAGAATTTCGACAAACGCCGCGCGATGACGACGGCGATCGTCGCGGGCGTCAGCTCGCCCGTGCTCGGCAAAATCCAGCGTCCGTCTTCGTCGTATTTGCCGATGATCGACGGACGCGAACTCGGCCAGTTGTACATTGACTCCTTCATCTGCGATTCGATGAACGAGCGTTTTTCCTCGACGACGATGATGTCCTCAAGTCCTTTCGCGAATTCCTGGATTCCGACCGGCTCCAGCGGCCACGTCATGCCGACTTTGTATACTCGTATACCGATGTCCGCCGCGGCACGCGCATCGATGCCGAGGTATTCCAGCGCCTGCAACACATCGAGATAACTCTTGCCCGTCGTGACGATGCCGAGCCGCGCCTTCGGCGAATCGATGACGACGCGATCGATGCGGTTCGCACGCGCGAACGCACATGCCGCGTCGACCGCGAACTGATGCAACCGCATTTCCTGATTCAGCGGCGGATCGGGCCAGCGGATATTCAAACCACCCGCCGGCATCGCGAAATCCGTAGGGATCACGATGTCGAGCTGATGTGGATTCACGTTCACGCTCGCCGAGGATTCGACCGTCTCCGCGATCGTCTTGAAGCCGACCCAGCGCCCGGTGAAACGGCTCATCGCCCAGCCGAGCATCCCCATGTCGAGAATGTCCTGCACGCCGGCCGGATTCAGGATCGGCATCATGGCGGAGACGAATTCCAGTTCCGAGCCGTGCGGCAGCGTCGACGAGCGGCACGCATGATCGTCCGCCGCCAGCGCCAGCACGCCGCCGTTCTTCGACGTGCCCGCCGCGTTGCCGTGTTTGAACACGTCGCCGGTGCGATCCACACCCGGCCCTTTGCCGTACCACATCGCGAACACGCCGTCGTACTTCGCGCCGGGAAATAGATTCGCCTGCTGCGTGCCCCACACCATCGTCGCGCCGAGGTCTTCGTTGAGGCCCGGCTGAAACTCGATGCTCGACGCCTGCAGATGCTTCTTTGCCTTCCACAACTCGAGATCGAACCCGCCCAGCGGCGAGCCGCGATAGCCGGAAATGAAGCCCGCCGTGTTGAGGCCCGCGGCGCGATCGCGCATCTGCTGCATCAGCGGCAGACGCACCAGCGCCTGCACTCCGGACAGGTAAACGCGGCCTTGCGTGCGCGTGTATTTGTGCTCGAGCGTGTAATCGAGGTCGAGTTTGACGGCGGGGACAGACATGACGGAACCGGGAGAATCGCGAGGCGCCAAGTTTAACACTTCGACTCGCTCACCAGACTCGACAAGCGGCGTCGACGCATCCGCATTCTGTCCGCATTTCGTCCGATAGCGCGGTCATCGGCTGCCTATGATCACGCACTATCTCACTGCGGTCGCGCAAAAATGAAAAGTCGAATCTACTTATTGGCGCTGGCCGGACTAGCGATGATGCTCGTCGGCTCGGACGCATGGGCTCGTTGCTATGTCGATCAGAATGCCAAAGGAAGAAACAACGGATCGACATGGGCCGACGCGTACGTGCATCCGCAACTTGCGCTGATCAATGGCTGCACGGAGATTTGGGTGGCCAAAGGTGTTTACACTCCAGTGTTAGCTGGAAGTGATCCAACGATCAGCTTTGAAATCCCGGCGGGCACAAAAATGTATGGCGGGTTTGCAGGAGGCGAAACATCCGTTGACCAGCGATTGCGTTCGATCAACGAAACCATCCTCAGCGGCGACATCGATCATAACGATTACGTGCCAGATCATTGGTTGGATACAAATTACTATGGCATCAATGGGACCAACAGCGAACATGTGGTCACCCTGGATGCGGATTCAACTTCTCCAATCACGAACGAAACGATCATTGACGGATTTATTATCGTAGGTGCCCACAACAAATATGGCGGCGCCCTCTATTGCACGTCAACTGCGGATTCGGCTGAGTGCAGCCCAACGTTGGCAAACCTCGCTTTCGTCGGTAACGACTATGGCGCGGTAACGATTGAAGGCAGTACCGCTAAACCGCGCCTGATTGACTCGTTTTTTCGAAACAATAAATCGTATTCGGAAGGCGGTGCCGTTCACATTTATGCCGCAGACGCCGCCGGCGAAGCACTGATTTCAGGCTGTGCGTTTTCCGATAACAATGCCGACGATGATGGCGGCGCACTTTACCTTTCGGGCGTGCGCGCCACCGTCGTCAACTCAACTTTTTCTCGAAATGGAACATCAGAAGGGTTTGGCTACAGTGGCGGAGCAATCGTGGCAAGCGACGGCACCAGCCTGTCGGTGATGAACTCAACGTTCTTTGCAAATGAAGCCGATTTTGGTGGAGCGATCATGAATGCAGAACATAGCTCGCTTCTTAACCCCGGTACCATCTTCGTAACAAATTCAATTTTTTGGGCGAATGACGCAGTACATCGCGGGCCTGACATCGACGACGCGACCCGTTACAGTTTTTCGTACGTCGCGAGCAGCATCTTGCAGCGCGATTGCCCGGACTCTTCTAGTGTTTGTCTCAACACCTCAACAAGCGACCCACAGTTAAGCTTGTTCGTGGATCTTCCTCACTGGACGATCGCTTTACTTCCCGCTCCCGACGGATCTGCTGTCGACGCAGGAGATGACTCCGGATGTCCTCTTACTGACCAACGTGGCGTCTTCCGCCCGCAGGGACTTCATTGCGATATTGGCGCTGTCGAATGGCGGCCATCCGACGACATCATCTTCAGAAATGGCTTCCAATGAGGTTTTCGCATTCAATCGCGCGTACGAATACAAGAAAAGCTCCTTGAAATGATTTCCCGTCGTCTCCATGCAGTTCGTTAAGGAGACGCCGTCATGTCGACAGCTTCCGCCAGCGGCCATTACGCGCCGCGCCTGAATCCGCCCAGCTTCGCGCTGCCGCTGGATTCCATTGCCCTCCACTTCATGCCTCTGCTCGCCGTGCCGTTGCGCACGCAGCGACGCTTGCGCCGTCGGCGCCTGTAGACCGCTTTTCCGCTCGTCGTCGTTCCCGCTTGCGCAAACGCAGGGACGCGGTTGGGTGCGCACACGCGGTCCATTAATCCACAACTATAAAAGGATACCGTGTCATGACTTGGCTTATGTTGAGTTGGATGCAGGTGCTGGAGATTGCCGGCGTCGTGTCGGTGCTCGTGTTGTTGTATGCGACGGTGATTTACGTGCCGAACAATCGCGTCGGCATTCTGGAGCGGCTGTGGTCGGGCAAGGGTTCGCTCGGGCACGGCATCATGGCGTTGAACGGCGAGGCGGGTTATGCGCCGGAGTTGTTGCGTGGCGGTTTCCACGCGCGTTTTCCGTTTCAATATCGCGTGCATCGCTCGGAATTGATCACCGTGCCGCAAGGTGAGATCGGCTACGTGTTCGCGCGCGATGGCAAGCCGCTCGATCACGGTCAGTCGCTGGCCGGCAACGCGTCGGCGGACGATTTCGAAAACGTCCGCGACTTCCTCGCCAAAGGCGGCCAGAAAGGCCCGCAGCGCAAGGTGCTGCGCGAAGGCGTGTACGCGATCAACACGGCGCAGTTCGTCGTGCTGACGCGCGCGAAAACCTACGCGCTCGAGCTCGGCAATTCCGACGAGGACACGATCGCGGCGATGCGTTCGCAGATCGCCGCGCGCGATGGATTTCATCCGGTGGTGATCGGCGACAAGTCGTCGGCGACGCGCGTGTCGGTCGACGCGGCGGCGAAGGAATCGCGCATCGATGGCGATACGATCGGTATCGTCACCGTGCACGACGGCCCGGGATTGCCGGCGGGTGAATTGATCGCGCCGGCGGTGGGTGCCGATCGGCTCATGCCGACGACGTACCACAACAACTTCCAGGACGCCGATCGCTTTCTCGCGGCGGGCGGTTATCGCGGCCGTCAGTATCAGGTGCTCGTCGACGGCACGTATTACGTGAACCGCCTGTTCGCGAGCATCGAGTTCGTCGACAAGACCATCGTGCCGATGGGCATGGTCGGCGTGGTGGTGTCGTTCACGGGCCGGCGCGGCGAGGACCGTTCGGGCAGCGAATATCAGCACGGCGAACTGGTCGGCGACGGCGAGCGCGGCGTGTGGGAAATGCCGTTGTTGCCGGGCAAATACTCGTTCAACAAATTCGCCGGCGCGATCGTGAAGGTGCCGACGACAAACTTTATCCTGAAGTGGGAATCGGGTCAGTCCGGTTCGGATTTCGACCGCAACCTCAAGGAGATTTCACTGATCACGAAGGACGCGTTCGAGCCGACGTTGCCGCTCTCCGTCGTCGTCCACATCGACTACAAGAAGGCGGCGAAGGTGATCCAGCGCTTCGGCGACGTGCAGAAACTCGTCGAGCAGACGCTCGATCCGATGGTGTCGGCGTATTTCAAGAACACCGCGCAGACGAAAACGCTGATCGAGTTGCTGCAACAGCGTTCGGACATCCAGAGCCAGTCGCTGGCCGACATGAAGGACAAGTTCTCGATGTACAACCTCGAACTGCAGGAAGTGCTGATCGGCACGCCGCGCTCGCCGCCGGGCAACAGCCAGATCGAGAGCATGCTCGTGCAATTGCGTGATCGCCAGATCGCGCGGGAGCAAATGGAAACGTACGAACGCCAGGAAGCGGCGGCGGTGAAAGAGCGCACGTTGCGCGAAGCGGCGGCCGTGGCCGCGCAGCAGAAGTCGCTGACGGAATCGCGCATCGCCATCGAGATCGCGGAGAACAACGGTCTCGCGCAAGTGAAAACGCAGACGCGCCAGGGCGAAGCGGACGCGGCGAAAATCCGCAACGTCGCCATTGCCGACGCCGAACGCATCCGTGCCATCGGTGCGGCGAACGCCAATCGCATCGAGCTGGAAGGCGCGGCGACGGCGAGCGCCGCGCAAAAACAAGTCGAAGCCTACGGCGGCCCGGAGATTCGTCTGGCACAGGAAATCTCCGCGCAGATAACGAAGGCGATCGCCGAAGGCAAACAGCCGGTCGTGCCGCAAGTGGTCGTCGGCGGCGACGGGACCAACACGAACGCCATCGAGGCGATCACGGCGATGATCATGGCGGCCGGTCAGGAGTTCCGGAATCGCCGGCCGACCGATACGGCGATCGTGCGTAATTCTTGAGCGTTTCCGAGGAGTCCGCCGTGGCGCGGGCTCCTCGTTTTTTCACGCCGAATCGATAGTCCACTGCTAAACTCGGCGCATGTCATCCGACGCACAACGCAGCGACGTTCTCATCATGGGCGGCGGCCTCGCCGGCCTCACGCTCGCAATCCATTTACGTCGCGAACAGCCGCAGCTATCGGTGCGGGTGCTCGAACGCCGCAAAGGCGCAGCGCCGCATGCGGCATTCAAGGTCGGTGAATCGACGGTCGAGATCGGCGCGCACTATTTCGACACGGTGCTCGGGCTAAAAGACCATCTCGATCGCGAGCAGCTCCGCAAATTCGGCTTCCGGTTTTTCTTCAGCGAAGGCAGCGACGACGTCGCCAGCGTGACGGAACTCGGCGTAAGCCGCGTGTTTCCGACGCCGAGTTATCAGATCGACCGCGGCATCTTCGAGAATTATCTGGCCAAGCACATCGTCGAACTGAGCGGTACATTCGAAGACGGCGCGGTTGTGCGCGCGATCGAGCTCGATGGCGATGGACACCGCGTTCGTTTCGAACGCGACGGTATCGAACAAACCGCCGAAGCGCGCTGGCTGATCGACGCGAGCGGTCGCGCTGGTTTGCTCAAACGCAAACTCGGGCTGGCCGAAGACAACGGGCACGACGCAAACGCGATCTGGTTCCGCATCGACGATCGTATCGCCATTGACAAGTGGTCCAACGATTCGGCGTGGACATCACGTACCGATCCGCGCGAGCGCTGGCGTTCGACCAATCACCTGTGCGGCCCCGGTTATTGGGCTTGGTTGATTCCGTTGTCGTCGGGATCGCATTCGGTCGGGATCGTCGCCGACGCCAAGATGCATCCACTTGAATCGATCAATAGTTTCGAGAAATCGATGACGTGGTTCGCGACGCATCAACCGCAGCTTTATCGTGAACTCGACAAACGCCGCGACAAATTGCAGGACTTTGCCTTCTTCCGAAATTTCTCTTACGGATGCAAACAGGTTTTCTCGGGCGATCGTTGGGCGCTCACGGGCGAGGCCGGATTGTTTCTCGACCCGTTCTATTCGCCGGGCAGCGATTTCATTGCGATCGGCAACACGTATATCGTCGATCTGATCGCACGCGATTTCCGCGGTGAACGTTTCGCGCGCGAAGCGCGGCTTTATGAAAATTTATACTTTTCATTCTATCGGAACACGCTGGCGCTCTACGAAAACCAGTATCCGATGTTTGGACACGCGGAACTGATGCCGCTGAAGATCACATGGGACTACGCGTATTACTGGGGCGTGCTGTGCCAGTTCTTCTTTCAGAATCGCTTGACCGATGTAGCGCTGTTCACGCGGCTCGCCGAACCGCTGGCCAAATGCGAGCGGCTGAATTGCTTCGTGCAGCAACTGCTCCGCGAAGCGGCTGGCAGCTCCGGCGGCAATGGCGACGTTGCTTGGATTGATCAACAGAAACTGCCGTGGTTCTCGGAACTCAATCGCGGATTGCGCGATGTGCTGTCGGAGCAGGAACTCGAACAGCGTTTGCGCGACAATGCCGCAATGCTCGAATCGTTGGCTTCGGAGATTTTTATTCGCGTTCGCACGTTAGGCTATTCGAGTAATGCCGATCATCCTCTCGCGAAATTGAGCGAACCGGCCATCGAACTGCTCCGCGAAGCCGCCTAGCTTTCCTTGATCGTCGCCGGCTTCGCGCGAACGGAAATGCCTGCTGGTTGATCAAACCGTCCGGCATGTAGTCGCCGACGCCGCCGTAGCGTTTCGGAAACGGCATGTCCTTCGGCACTTTCACTGCCGTGCCGAATAGGTAACCGATTTAAGGAAACACTGCAAGCACATCGACCGGGGACAGTTGCACTTTGTCATCGCCGTTTCCTAACTCGCCGTATGTACCGTCTCCCCAACATTTGATCCCCGTGTCGGATGTCACCGCGCAGCTGTGAAATGTACCCGAAGAAATCATCTTGATAGGCGGTAACCACACTGTCTGAGGCGCGTAGTAAATGGCGGCCGCCGCTCCGTTGCCAATTTGTCCTTCGTGACCGGCGCCCCAACAATCTGTCGTTCGGCCATCTACAAGTGCGGCGCACGTGTAGCCGGAGCCCGCACTTAATTGATTAATTTGCAACGTGGGAACGGTGATCGGGGAATTGCTGTAAATAGGCAAGCCAGTAGGAACGCCGAATGGCCCATACTCATTGTCGCCCCAACATGCGGCGGTCTTCGATGACGACAGTAGCACGCAAGAATGGTAAAATCCGAGCGCGATTTGCGAAATACCCATCAATTTAACCTTTGTTCCATCACTTTACGAAATGACGACCGCGACTGGCGATGTCTGGCTATCTGCGCGTGTTCCGTTGCCGAGTTGACCAAACCTATTGCTACCCCAACAGGCAGCGGAGCCGTCTGATAATCTGGCGCATGCGTGAAACGCACCCGCGCTTATTTCTTGCACTCCCGTCAGAAGTTTTTTTGTTCCGTCGGCCTCAGTGATGACAACGTCAACCGGCGCGGTTCTATCCGTCGTTGTCCCGTCGCTCAGTTGGCCGTATTCGTTGTGGCCCCAGCATCGAACGGAATGTTGCGTATTATTTATGAGCGCACATCCGAACCATTGCCCGACCGCGACCTGTCTCACAGGTTCTGTTATCCAGACTTGTCTCGGCCATGATGAGGAAACTAGGGATCCGCTGCCGAGCATGCCGAACTCGTTATTTCCCCAACAATAAACAATGCCTGAGCTATGGAGCCCGCAGGTAAACCCATCGCCGGCACTGACCCAAGTCATTCCTGACAATTTGTACGATGATCCGGCTAATAGTACCGAAACAGGTGTCAATCGCGACGACGAGACCGCACCGTTGCCGAGTTCTCCGTATGAGTTGTCACCCCAACACGCGACAGTGCCGTCACTCAACGTGGAGCAAGAATGATCATCGCCTGCCGACACCTGAACCGCTCCATAGAGTAACGGGGAGGCGGACCCGTGATTTCCGAAAGCAATGAGAAAGAAGACGCTAAGGTGTTTCAAATATCGCGACAATGTGCGGGTCATAGATAGTCCTTCAGTGAGCGGACGCGCAAGATAAACCGCCATGGCCCCTCTGTTACGGACCGTGATCGGACACTACGCGGATATTCAACCCCCTTTATCACAGTTATCGGCGAACAAACTGTAGCGAAAAGGGGTAAGTGACCGATCGCCTTGCTGTTAAAATCTTCAAATCGTGATGCGCAGGCGTTACTTCCCAAAGCGGGCGTGAAGTTCCGTCGGGAGGGGCGATGCGGTGTGGATTGATCACCAAAAACTGCCGTGGTTTGCGGAGCTTTCGCGGGCTGTGCGATGTGTTTTCGGAACAGGAGCCCGAAAAGCGCGTTCGACAAGCGGCAATGCTTGAATCACTCGCGTCGGAAACTTTTGTTCGCATTTGAGCGCTAGGCTATTCGGGTAATGCCGATTATCCGCTCGCGAAATCGAGCGAACCGGCCATCGAACTGCTCCGCGAAGCCGCCTAGCTTTCCTTGGTCGTCGCCGGCTTCGCGCGAAACGGAAATGCTTGTTGATTGACGAATCCGTCCGGCATGTAATCGCCGACGACGCCGTATCGCTCCGGAAACGGTTTGTCTTTCGGCACTCTCACCGCCGTGCCGAAAATGTAATCGATGAAGGCGTAATGCGCGGCATAGTTGCGATCGATCGCTTCGTCGTCCTGCGAATGGTGCCAGTGATGGAAATCGGGCGTCACGATGATGTATTTCAGCGGCCCCCACGGCAGATGCACGTTGGCGTGATTGAACACGGCCTGGAAGCCGACGATGATGATGTACGTGTTCATCACCGCTTCGCTGAAACCCAGCACGAAAAGTGGTGCGAGTACGCAGACGCGCGTGACGATCAGTTCCAGCATGTGCTGGCGGGAACCGGCGAGCCAATCCATTGTTTTCGCGCTGTGATGGACGGCGTGATAGCGCCACAGGTACGGCACTTCGTGATAGGCGCGATGCGTCCAATACTGCGCGAGATCGGCCACAAGTATACAAAGCAGCAATTGCGGCAAAAACCAGATGTGGCGGATCGTCTGCTGAAAGTCGCTGACGACGAGCCAGCCGAACGCGTGGTTCAACAGGAAGTTGACGGTCAGCAGAATCAGGCCAACGAGGAAATGGTTGACGGCGAAGTGCTTCAGATCGGTTTGCCATTCCGGTCGGAAGATCGCCTGGTTCTTATACAGCGGAAACAGTTTTTCGATGACGACGAAGAGCAACGTCGAGCCGAGCAGATCGAGGATGAACCAGTCGAGCCCGATATACGGCGTGTGATCGGGAAAGCTGCCGACCGGCACGCGTGAACCGCCCAGCGCGACGGCCGCGACGACGAACAGGAACGCGACGACATTCAAGTTGCGCCGGTTGCCGATGATCAGGTTGGCCAGCGACAGACCGCCGGCGATCAGCAATCCGACGAAAAGAATTTGCCGTAACACGTCGACGGAATACTGATGCCGCAATTCGGGCGTGGTCAGGTATTGCGGGAAATGAAACGCGATGACGGCGAGCAGGCAAAGGAATCCAAGCGACAGCGCGATCACTGTAGCCACGATGCCCTGACCGAATTTCATCGGTCCGCTGCGCGCAAGCAGCTCGGCGGTGTCGCCGACCGGCGCCGTTACGACGTGAAGTGTGGAATGCAGCGGCGTACGGGCAGGCGTGGTCATGGCGTCAAGCAGAACACAGTCGCTGTAAATAACGCGCAAAGGCGTCCGATGCGAACAGGCTACGCGGCGGCGACCGCACCGGCAACGCCGATCATCTGCAAGATCGATTTCGATGCCTCGCGACCATCATAAACGGCGCGTACGACGAGATCGGCGCCGCGAATCGCATCGCCGCCGGCGAACACTTTCGGATTCGTCGTCTGCAGCGGCAATGCGCCCGGTGCTTCAACGATGAGCTTGCCGGAGGCATCGCGCGCGATGCCGAACTCGTCACACCACGCCGGTGGACTGGCCAGAAAGCCGAACGACTGAATCACGATATCGGCGGCGATTTCCTGTTCGCTGCCGGGAATCAATTCGGGTCTGGCGCGGCCCTGTGCGTCGGCGACAAGACGTGTCTCGCCGACACGAACCGCGCGCACGTTGTCGCCATCGACAAGAATTTCCAGCGGTTGCCGGTTGAACAGGAATTCGACGCCTTCATCGCGCGAATATTTCACTTCGCGGCGTGATCCGGGCATGTTCGCTTCGTCGCGCCGATATACGCAGGTCACACGTTCGGCATCCATGCGGATGGCGGTGCGCACGCAGTCCATCGCCGTGTCGCCGCCGCCGAGAACGACGACGCGTTTGCCGATCAGATTGGGCAGATCCTCGCCCGAATCCGTGCCCAGGACGCGTCGCGCATTGGCGATCAAGAACGGCAGCGCGGCGTGAACGCCCGCCGATTGCTGCCCGGGCAAACGTGCATCCACGGCGGTGTATGCGCCGGTGCCGACGAAAACGGCGTCGTAATCGCGCAGCAATGTGGAAAATGCGACATCGCGTCCGACGTCAGTGCTCATGTGGAATCGCACGCCCATGCCTTCGAGCACTTCGCGACGGATTTTTATGATCGATTTGTCGAGCTTGAACGGTGGAATGCCGAATGTGAGCAGCCCGCCGATTTCGTCGTAGCGATCGAACACGTCCGCGCCGACGCCCGCGCGCACCATGCGATCGGCGACGGACAAACCCGCCGGACCCGCGCCGACGATGGCGACGCGTTTTCCGGTTTGTTCGGCGGCGACACCCGGCCGCCAGCCGCGTCGTAGCGCTTCATCGGTCGTCCATTTTTCGATCGCGCCGATGGTGACGGCTTCAAACCCTGTTTCGAGCGTGCAATCGCCTTCGCATAATCGATCCTGCGGGCAAATGCGGCCGCAGATTTCGGGCAACGGATTCGTCTCGTGCATCAACGTCGCCGCGTCTTCGATGCGACCGTCCTGCACTAGTTTTAGCCACTGCGGAATCCGATTGTGCAGCGGACATCCCCACGAACAATACGGATTGCCGCAATCGATGCAGCGCGACGCCTGATCGGACGCATCGGATTCCGCAAATTCGCCATGGATTTCCTTGTACCCGAGCACGCGAATCTGCACCGGCACTTCGCGCGGCAGCGCACGGTGAAATTTCAAGAACGGAAAAAGTTTCTCGGCCATCGGCGGACTACGCGGCGCGCCGCAGTTCTTCGGTCAGCGCATCGAGGCTTTCGGCCTTCGGTTTCACCAGCCAGACTTTGTGCAGAACCTCGCGGAAGTCGGCGAGCAATTTTTCGCCCCACACACTTTGTGTGACATCGACATGCGTACGCAACAACGTGCGCAAATGCTGAAGATGATTTTCCATGCCTTCCAGCGAAATGCGATGGATGTCGACCAGTTCGTGGTTGTAGCGATCGACAAAATCGCGCTCCAGATCGAGCACATAGGCGAAGCCGCCCGTCATGCCCGCGCCGAAGTTGAGGCCGCTGCGCCCGAGCACGACGACGGTGCCGCCGGTCATGTATTCGCACCCATGATCGCCGACGCCTTCGACGACTGCGATTGCACCGGAGTTGCGAACGCCAAAGCGCTCGCCGGCTCGGCCCGCCGCAAAAACTTCGCCGCCTGTCGCGCCGTACAGACAGGTGTTGCCGACGATCGGCGTGTCCTGCGATGCGAACGATGCGTCAGCCGACGGCCGCACGACGATGCGACCGCCCGCCATGCCTTTGCCGACGCCATCGTTCGCTTCGCCGCGCAATATCAATTGCATGCCCGGCGCATTCCAGGCGCCAAAACTTTGACCTGCGCTGCCGGTGAATTCGAGTGTGATCGATTCCTCGCCCAGGCCGGCGTCGCTGTATTTTCGCGCAATGTCGCCCGCCAGGCGTGCACCGATCGCGCGATCGGTATTTTTTATCGCGTAGTGGAAATGTGTACTTTTACGCATTTGCACGGCTTGCGCCGCATTGGCTGAAATGTGCGCGGCAAGCTCGTTATGTCGGGGGTTAAGCGCCACGCCGCAACCGCCGGCGTTGGCGCTGTGTAAACCGGCCGCGTCGAGTAACGGCGATAGATCGAGTCGGCCGTGCTTGACCGTGACGCCTTCGACTTGTCGCAACAGGTCGGTGCGGCCGACGATATCCGATAGCGCGCGAACGCCGAGCGAGGCGAGAATTTCACGCACATCGTCAGCGATGAAGCGGAAGAAATTTTCTACCATCTCGGGCGCACCGAGAAAATGCTTGCGGCGGAGAATGTCATTTTGTGTCGCGACACCGGTCGCGCAGGAATTCAGATGACAAATGCGCAGGTACTTGCAGCCGAGTGCCACCATCGGCGCCGTGCCGAAGCCGAACGAATCAGCGCCGAGGATCGCGGCCTTGACGACATCGCGGCCCGTCTTCAAACCGCCGTCGGTCTGCAAGATCACGCGATCGCGCAGGCCGTTCATCGTCAACGTCTGATGCGTTTCAGCCAGGCCCAACTCCCACGGAATGCCGGCATAGCGAATCGAACTCCACGGGCTCGCACCCGTGCCGCCGTCGTGACCGGAAACGGTAATCAAATCCGCGCCGGCCTTGACTACGCCGGCCGCGATCGTTCCCACACCGGCGTGAGCGACAAGCTTCACCGAGATCAACGCCGTCGGATTGATTTCGCGCAAGTCGTAAATCAACTGCGCAAGATCTTCGATCGAATAGATATCGTGATGTGGCGGCGGCGAAATCAGACCGATGCCCGGTTTCGCATAACGCAATCGCGCGATGAGCGCGTTGACTTTGTGTCCGGGCAACTGCCCGCCTTCGCCGGGTTTGGCGCCTTGGGCGATTTTGATCTGCAAGACTTCAGCGTTGATGAGATACGCGGGCGTCACGCCGAATCGGCCCGATGCGACCTGTTTGATCTTCGACATGCGCTCCGTGCCGTAACGCGCCGGATCTTCACCGCCTTCGCCGGAATTGCTGCGCGCGCCGAGTCGATTCATCGCGGTCGCGAGTGCTTCGTGCGCCTCGGGCGATAGCGCGCCGAGCGACATGCCGGCGGAATCGAAGCGCTTGAGAATCACCTGTGACGGTTCGACGTCGTCGATCGCGATCGGCTGGCCGTCGTCGCGCAACGCAAGTAGATCGCGCAGCGCAGCGGGCGCTCGTGAATTCACCGCGTCCGCGTATCGGCGGTACAACGACGCATCGCCCGTGCGCACCGCCGCTTGCAGCGCGCCGACCACCGCCGGGTTGTACATGTGATATTCGCCGTCGGGAATCGCCTTCATCAAACCGCCGGGCGGCAGCGCATAATTCGGATCGCGCGATGCCGCGAGTTGTGCGCGATATTCGGATTCGATGTCATCGAACGTCGCACCGCCGATGCGTGATGGCGTACCGGGAAAACACAGCTCGATGATGTCGGGCCCGAGTCCGACGATTTCGAACAATCCCGCGCCGCGATAGCCGGCGATCGTGCTGATGCCCATCTTCGACAGAATTTTGAGCAGGCCTTTTCGTATGCCGCGGCGATAACTGCGGCCGATTTCGTGCGGCGGCTCGCCCTCGCGACCTTTCAGTTCGCCGCGACGATTCATGTCGTACAGCGTTTGATACGCGAGATAGGGATAGACAGCCGTCGCGCCGAAACCGATCAGACAGGCGCAATGATGTGCATCGCGCATCGTTCCGGTTTCAACGAGGATGTTGCAATCACAGCGCAGTTGTTCCTTCAGGAGATGCGCATGCACGGCGCCGACGGCGAGCAAGGCGTGAATCGGCATCAGGCCTGGCGTGGGAAAACGATCGGACAACACGATCACGATGACGCCATCGCGCACGACTTTTTCGGCACTCTCGCACAACTGCTCGAGCGCGCGCTTTAATCCGTCCTTCTCGTCGTAATACAGATTGAATATTGCTTTTTTGCCATCATAAATCGGCAACGCGAGAATTTGCCGCAGTTTGCGCTGCGACAGGACGGGCGAGTTCAGATGAACCTGCTGCGCGTTGTCGGGCGACAGGTCGAACACATTGCCTTCGCGACCGATTTGCGTGACCAGCGACATGACAAGCCGCTCGCGCAATGGATCGATCGGCGGATTCGTCACCTGCGCGAATGCTTGCCGGAAATATTCGTACAACGGCCGCGATTGCAGCGACATGACGGCCATCGGCGTGTCGTCGCCCATCGATCCGGTCGCTTCGGCTTCGTCTTCGGCGAGCGATTTCAGGACGACATCGCGTTCCTCGCGCGTGAGCGCGAATTGCTTCTGGAATCGCGCGAGCACGTCCGGCGGAAACGGTTCGGCGGCGAGGCCGGGATCGATCAAATGCGATTCGAGATATGTGATGCCGGCGCGTAGCCAGGTCTTGAACGGTGCGCGTTTGCGATTGACGGCGTCGATGTCGGTTGCTTCGAGCACGCGGTGTTCGACGAGATCGACGGCAAGCATCTCGCCGGGACCAAGCCGACCTTTCGCGACGACGCGCGCATCGGGCATATCCCACAATCCGGCTTCCGACGCCACGATAAAATGATCGTCGTCGCTGCGCGCCCAACGTGCGGGACGCAGGCCGTTGCGGTCCAACGCGCAGGCCGCGTAACGGCTGTCGCACATGACCAACCCGGCCGGGCCGTCCCACGGTTCCGTATGCAATGCGTAGTATTCGTAAAACGCTTCGAGATCTTCGTCGATGTTTTCCTGCGCGCCCCATGCAGGCGGAATCAGAATGCGCATCGCCGCCAACAAATCGATGCCTCCGGCCAACAATACTTCGAGCATGTTGTCGAGGCTTTGCGAATCCGATCCGTCCGTGGTGATCAGCGGACCGAGATCGGAAAAATCCATTTGTGGAGAAATCCACTTTGTCGATCGCGCCGACGTCCACGCGCGATTGGCGCGGATCGTGTTGATCTCGCCGTTGTGCGCGAGCAAACGGAACGGCTGCGCCAAGCGCCAGTTCGGCAGCGTGTTGGTGGAAAAACGCTGATGGAATGTCGCAGCGGCGACAACGAGATCGTCACGCTGCAAATCGGGGAAGACCGCGCGCAGACTTCCCGGCGCGGCCATCGCTTTATAGACGATGCTGGCTTGCGAGAGACTGACGACGTAGAACGCCGCGTCGTCGGCTAGCGCAACTTCAGCGCGGCGCCGTGCCCGGAACAGCGCGCATTCGAACGCCGCATCGGCCATCGTCGCGCCGGGCTCGACGAAAATCTGTTTGATCGTGGGCCGCGCGGCAGCGCCAAGTTGGCCGCACGGTGCGTCGTCGACCGGAACGTCGCGCCAGCCTAGCGGCGTCATTCCTTCTTCGCGCACGCAGCGATCGAGCGTCGCCTGCTCGTGCGCGGCACGCGTTGCATCGCGATCTAGAAATACCAATCCGGCAGCGAAACTCCCGCCCACAGTGAGGTTTGCTTCCTGCGCAAGCGCGCGCAACCAGGCGTCAGGCCGGTACAGAAGAATGCCGCAACCATCGCCGGTAACGCCATCGGCGTTGATGCCGCCGCGATGCGACATCTTGGCGAGTGCGGCGAACGCCTGGTCCACGATCCAACCGCTAGCCTGCGCACGAATGCTCGCGACCAAGCCGAAGCCGCAGCTATCGTGTTCGAAGCTCGGATCGTACAAACGCGGTGTTGCGCGATGCGCCATTCTAGTTCCACAAAGCGCCGGCACGGCATCCGCCCGAGTGCGCATGCAGGCTTGGGTTCACTACGTCGGGCGAGATTGCACTACATCACAGTTGATGCGGCGCGTCAAAGGGATTTAGACGTCCAAACGGCTAATTTTTCAGCCCCTGTAAAACTACAGCGCGTCGGCGTCGGTCTCGCCGGTGCGAATGCGGATCACCTGATCCAGCGCGTAAACGAAAATCTTGCCGTCACCGATTTTGCCGCTTTTCGCCGCCGACGTGACGGCTTCGACCACGCGCTCGACAAGATTTTCCGGCACAGCGATCTCAAGCTTTATCTTCGGCAAAAAGTCGACGACGTATTCGGCGCCGCGATAAAGCTCGGTATGCCCCTTCTGCCGGCCGAACCCTTTTACTTCAGTGACGGTAATGCCCTGCACGCCGACTTCGGCGAGTGCTTCACGCACATCGTCGAGTTTGAAGGGCTTGATTATCGCCATCACCATTTTCATGCGTTGCTCTCCATCGTCGCAGCGATTCTATCGCGCGCTCACCAGTTGTAACCGCGCTCGTCGTGCAAGCTCAAATCCAGGCCGTCGCTTTCTTCTTCGGCCGTCACGCGCAGACCAAGTGTGGCATCGATAACCTTGAGCACCACGAAACTGACCACGCCGCTATAAATGAATGTGACGACGACGCCGACAAACTGACGTCCCAGCTGCGCGCCGATCGAATCGACACCGTCGGACAATCCCGCGCCGCCGAGCACTGGCGCGGCAAACACGCCGGTCAGCAATGCGCCGACGATACCACCGACACCATGCACGCCAAAGGCATCGAGCGAGTCGTCGTATCCCAGTTTGCGTTTAAGTCGACTCGTGGCGAGGAAGCAGATCGATCCCGCGGCCGCACCGATGACAAGGGAACCCAGCGGGCCGCACGTGCCGGCGGCGGGTGTAATGGCGACGAGTCCCGCCACCGCGCCCGACGCGATGCCGAGCACCGACGGTTTTTTGTGCAACGCCCATTCCAAAGTCATCCACGTCAGCGCGGCGGCGGCCGTCGCGAAATGTGTGACGAGCATGGCCATGCCGGCCGCCGTGTTCGCGGCAAGGGCCGAACCGGCATTGAAGCCGAACCATCCGATCCACAACATACACGCGCCGATGACCGTGTACGTGAGATTGTGCGGTGGCATCGCTTGTGTCGGGTAGCCGCGACGTTTACCGATGACGATGCAAGCGACCAGACCGGCCACGCCGGAGTTGATGTGCACGACCGTGCCGCCCGCGAAGTCGAGAACGCCCAAATCACCGAGCCACGAACCCGGCCCGCCCCACACCATGTGCGCGATCGGCAAATAGCACAGCGTGAACCAGCCGGCCGTAAACAGCAGCAGCGCGGAAAAGCGCATGCGTTCGGCGAACGCGCCGACGATCAATGCCGGCGTGATGATGGCGAACGTCAGTTGGAACATCGCGAAGACGGATTCTGGAATCGTCTGATACAACGCGTCGCGCGGCACGTTAATGAATCCAGCTTTCGCGAACGAACCGATGAACGAATGCAGATTGATTTCATGCGCCGTCATGCCCGTCGTATCGAACGCGAGCGAGTAGCCGTAGACGAGCCAGAGAATGCTCACGAGCGAGCAGATCGCGAAACACTGCATCATCACCGACAACACATTTTTCGAGCGGACGAGCCCGGCGTAGAACAGACTCAATCCCGGAATCGTCATGAACAGCACGAGCGCCGATGACGTGAGCATCCAAGCGGTATCGCCCGGGTTCGCGACCTTCGGTGCCTCTGCCTGCGCGAATGCCTGCAACGGCAACAACAACGGCAAAGCGAGCAAAGCGCGGCATCGCAACATCGCGTAAGTCCTATAATCGCGGGGCAAAACTCGAAACGTGATGCAACCGCAAAAAATTAGCTTGAGTGCTCGAACGTAGCATGTTTTACTCTCAAGGCTCAGCAGATTGGGATGCGGACGCCGAGAAATGTAGGAAATTTCCTACGCGCTTTTCGGCAATCTGCCGACTGCGAAGAATCGTCGGCGAACGTACTCTGATGTCGCCGTACAACGAGGGTTGCATCATGGTCAACGTTTCCGCCATCGACGATTTAGCAAAACGCCTTTCCGAACTCGTCCCCGCCGGCGCGCGCCAGGCGCACGACGAACTGCTGACGAACTTCCGCGACACACTGCGTGCAGGATTGCGCAAATTCGATCTCGTCACCCGCGACGAATTCGACGTGCAACGTTGCGTGCTTCTGCGCACGCGCGAAAAAGTCGAAGCGCTCGAATCACGCGTGTCGGAACTCGAAACGCTCATCGCCGGCGCCAAGTCGGCGCACTGATTTCCCGCTTTCCGCGAACGGCCGTTCCGCTGACGTAACAGTCCGCGGCGGCGGTTACGGCCCGCCGTTGCCGATAGGTCACCCTCGGCCGCGCGCGGTGCAGGATGCACGCGCAATCGGCGCGGCCGTTCGCGGATTCTTATAAAAGTATACTTTGCAAGGATGCATCGATGAGTCTTGCCGTCGTCCACAGCCGCGCGCAGTCCGGCGTTTCGGCTCCGTCCGTCACCGTCGAAGTGCATTTGTCTGGCGGGTTGCCCGGAACATCGATCGTTGGTTTGCCCGAAACCGCCGTGAAAGAAGCGCGCGATCGCGTACGCGTCGCGATCCAGAATGCGCAACTGGAATATCCGTCGCGGCGCGTGACCGTCAGTCTCGCGCCGGCCGATTTGCCGAAGGACGGCGGACGATTTGATCTGCCCATCGCACTCGGCATTCTTGCCGCGAGCGGACATCTGCCGAAAGATAACCTCGATCGCTACGAATTCATCGGGGAGCTTGCGTTGTCTGGCGAGTTGCGATCGGTGACGGGTGTACTTCCCGCGGCGATCAAAGCCACGCGCGCGGGCCGCACGATCGTCGTTCCAAAACAGAACAGCACCGAAGCAGGATTGATCGCAGGATCGAAGGCGCATGGTGCCGGGTCGCTGCTCGAAGTGTGCGCGTTCTTGAAGGGCGCCACCGAACTGCCTTTTGCCGATGCGCTCAATCTTCAGGATGCGCAGATCGATACGACCGATCTCGATCTGTGCGATGTGCGCGGCCAACCGCATGCGCGCCGCGCGCTGGAAATCGCCGTCGCTCTCGCCGAGCCCGGTGAAGTCGAAGCGGAAGACGCCGAT
>CAZZWP010000030.1:0-28908 GCA_964657965.1 uncultured Rudaea sp.
GACATATGAAGTCATCAGCGCACACGCGTGGGCGCCCGATGCAGGCCAGCCGCGGCGAGGAGAAGTCGGCGAAATCGCCAGCTTCTCGGTCGATCAGTTGCGCGGTTCGCGCCGTCGCTGACGCTTACGGTTTCCAGATCAGGTTGAGCGTGTAAGCGTCGATGTTGTCGAAGCGGCCGTTCGTGTCGGCATGCAGCGCGAACTTTTTGCCGACGTCGAAATTGCGGTCGAGGTCGAGTCGCAACGAAAATTGCGGCGAGAAGTGCCACAACGCGCCGATGCCGAATTGCGGGTGAGTGTTGTCGTCGCTCGGTCCGTGAAATGCGTACGGATGACCCAGCACGTCGGTGCCGCGCTCGTCGTATTCCAGGCGAACGTCGGACACGCCGCCGCGCGCGAGAAGTTCGAAGCGATCGCTGATCGGCACCGAGGCGACGAGAACAGCGTTGACATCGCGTGCACGATATCGGCCGTCGATCGACGGCGGTAAACCTTGCGGCGAGTTGAGCGGATGCAGATCGTAATGCGTATCCGATTCGCCGAGATCCTGATAGCCGATTTCCACCGCCAGCCACGGCAGAACCTTGTAGCCAACGAAGAATTGCGCGGCTGTATCGGAACTGTCCGTCATCCGCGCGTCGGCTAGTGAGTAGACGCTATTTCCCGAATAGGTCTGCGCGATTTGCTTGGGAATGTCGTTCGAGTAATTCGAACTTCCCGCACCGATCCCCAGATACCAGCCATTGTCGACACCCTGCGCGTTTGCCGATGCAGCGCCGATAAACAATGCGACGGCTAGTGCCTTCTTGATTACGTTACTCATGGTTTTCCTCCCAGTTGTTGTCGCTCCATGACGCACGCCGTCGCGCCTGACGGCGAATGCGCCCCATAAGTAAACGTAGCGCGGCGGCAAAATACGACACGCCGCGAGGCGACTAGACCTGTTTGTAGCGAAAACATCCGACGAAATGGTCGTTGACCATGCCCGTCGCCTGCATGTGCGCATAGATGATCGTCGACCCGACGAAGTTGAAACCGCGCTTCTTCATGTCCTTGCTCAACGCATCGGAAAGCGCGGTGCGCGCGGGAACGTCGCCGCGTCCGCGGTGACGATTGCGGATCGGCTTGCCGTGGACGAACGACCAGAAATACGCATCGAGACTGCCGAATTCCTCAATCACTTTCAGCGCAACGCGTGCATTGTTGCGTGCCGAGAAAACTTTTAGCCGGTTGCGGATGATGCCCGGATCGTGGAGCAGCTTGTTGAGCGCCGCATCCGTCATGCGCGCGACACGTTGGATATCGAAGTTGTGGAAGACGCGACGATACGCGTCGCGCTTGTTGAGAACGGTGCTCCAGCTCAATCCGGCCTGTGCGCCTTCGAGTATGAGGAATTCGAAAAGCTTGTCGTCGTCGTGCAGCGGCACGCCCCATTCGGTATCGTGATAGTGGCGCATGGCCGGATCGTCGCCGGCCCACGAACAACGCTGCACGTCCTTCGGCATATTTTGTTTCGGCATGATGTTCTGGATGCGCGGCGAAAACGAACGCGTATCATACGCAGCTTTCCCCGATCGCTTGAAGATGACGAACGCCCCCAGTCGACGAAGTGCACTGATCGCTTTGCTGATTCTCAGTCTCGTCTGGGGCGCGAACTGGATCGTGATGAAAACGGTGCTCGCCTACATCGGGCCACTCACGTTTTCGGCGATACGTTACGTCGCAGGCACGATGGTTCTTTTCCTGTTCTTGATCGTCACGCGCGAATCGCTGGTGCCGACGCCATGGGAACCGACGCTCCTCATCGGTCTGACGCAAACCGCCGGTTTTCAGGCGTTCGTGCAGCTATCGCTGATTACGGGCGGCGCCGGCAAGATGGCGTTGATTGCTTACACGATGCCGTTCTGGGTAATCCCGCTTGCGTGGATTGTATTGGGTGACAAACCGAGCGCACGACAGTGGGGGTGCATCGTGCTCGCGGCGGTCGGGTTGATTTGTATTCTCGAACCGTGGCGCGTGCAGCCGGCCTTGATCGGCTCGCTCATCGCACTGGCCGCCGGTTTGTCATGGGCGATCGGCACCGTGTTGTCGAAGCAGCAGTTTCAACAGCGGCCGGACATTCCGTTTATGCGTTGGGTAACGTGGCAAATGGCGTATGGGTCCGTCGTCCTTATCGTCGCCGCGTTGTGCGTGCATGAGCGCGCGACCGATTGGTCACCGGCGCTGTACGCATCGCTCGCCTACAACGCCGTGATGTCGACGGGACTGGCGTGGGCCTTATGGCTGTTCGCGGTGCAGCGATTGCCGGCGAATGTCGCGGGACTCGGCAGCCTGTTCGCGCCGCTCGTGAGCGTGTTGCTCGCGTGGTTGTTTCTCGGCGAGATGCCGGACGCCGCGGAATTCGTCGGCATCGCCACGATCGCGATCGCTCTGATCGGTGTCTTGAGCCCGACCGCTAAGGCGCCTTCGCTACCTGCGCGGTGAGATCGCGCTGGTTGTGATAACGCGTGATGCGTGCGATTTTGCCTTGGTTGATCGCGAAGAACGCGCCGCCGAACAACACGTAGCGTTGTCCGTGCGCCGCCGGTAGTCCGTCAGCGCTGGCTTGATAGACGCCGTGAACGGCAAATTCCGCACTGGCGCGCGTGCCGTCGTCGACGCTCATCACGACGATATCGCGAATCTCTTCGCGGTAACTGCGCTGCATGCGTTGCAAGTAGTCGTGAAACGCGGTCTTGCCGGTTTCGCGCGGGCCTTGATTGATATCGTGCACGATGCCGTCGGCAAGACAGTCCAGCGCGCCGTCGATGTCGCTGCGATTGAGCGCTGCGAAATAACGCAGGATCAACGCGGCGGTGCGATCGGCCGCGCGTGAGCCGTCGATGATCATGTCACCACCCCCAACCCCTCGGAGTTTAGTCTGACCCGTGCGGAACGCTCAGGTCAAATTACGGCCGTGGAACAGTTCTTCGATCTCGCGTTTGAGCAGGCTTTCGATGCGCTGGCGATCCTTGAACGATAGATCGTCGGCGTGCGCTTCAAACAGATACGTCTCGAGATCGAATTCCTTTACATGCATTTTCGTATGGAAAATATTTTCCTGATAGACGTTCACATCGAACATTTCGTATTTCTGACGAATGTGCTTCGCCAGATATTCCTGGATCGAATTGATGCGGTGATCGATGTAATGCTTTTTACCCTTGATGTCGCGCGTGAAGCCGCGAACGCGGTAGTCCATCGTGACGATGTCGGATTCGAAACTGTCGATCAAATAGTTCAAGGCCTTCAGCGGTGAAATCACGCCGCACGTCGCCACGTCGATGTCCGCGCGGAACGTGGCGATGCCGTTATGCGGATGCGTTTCCGGGTACGTGTGCACCGTGATGTGACTTTTATCCAGATGCGCGACGACCGCGTCGGAAATCACGTCGCGCCCGATTTTCTCGACGATCGGATGCTCGGAAATCAGGATCGTCACCGATGCGCCCTGCGGGTCGTAATCCTGACGCGCGATGTTCAAGATGTTCGCGCCGATGATCTCGGCGACGTCCGTGAGAATCTGCGTGAGGCGATCCGAATCGTATTGCTCATCGATGTAATCGATGTAGCGGTCGCGCTGCTCCGGCGTCACCGCGTAGCAGATGTCGTAGATATTGAAGCTCAGTGCCTTCGTCAGGTTGTTGAAACCCTGCAATTTAAGGCGCGGTAGCGGCTTGACCACGGCGGATACCTCGAAATCAAAGCGGCGGACGGGCGGGGCACGGATTATCGTGACTGGGACCCGTTATGTCCATTAAAAATGCCCTGCGCCGCGCTGGCAGCAACGCAATGACAACCTGCTAATATAAGGAGCAAGAGGGCGCGCGAATGCTACAAGAGGCGAAGTCTGGCATGGCGGATCTGCGCTACACGTTGCAGCGGGCGGTCAATCACGTTCAGGCGCCGGCCGCGCTGACGCTCGATCGCGCAGCGCTGGAGCGCTTTCTCGCGCATTGTCATCGTCGTCGTTATCCCAGCAAGACCGCCATCATCCGGCCTGGCGATTCGGCCAATATCCTTTATTTCATCATCGAAGGTTCCGTCACCGTATCGACGGAAGACGAAGACGGCCGCGAACTGATTCTGGCGTACATCAATGCCGGCGAATTCATCGGCGAGATGGGCTTGTTCGTCGAAACGCCGCGGCGCGAAGTGATGGTCCGTACCCGAACCTCCTGCGACCTGGCCGAAATCAGTTACGAACGCATTTTCCAATTATTCGAAACGTCGCTGCGCGATGAATGCGCCAAAGTTCTCTTCGCGATCGGCACGCAACTCACCAATCGACTGTTGCACACGTCTCGAAAAGTGAGCCGACTGGCTTTCATGGACGTCACCAGCCGCGTCGCCAAGACGTTGATCGATCTGACCGAAGAACCCGACGCGATGTCGCATCCGAAGGGCACGCAGATCCGGATATCGCGTCAGGAAATCAGCCGCATCGTCGGTTGCTCGCGCGAGATGGTCGGTCGCGTGCTCAAACAGCTCGAAGAGCAAGGCATGGTCACGGTCGCCGGCAAGACGATCGTCGTGCTCGGCACGCACTGACCTCAGGCGATCGGCCCGAATAATTTCCGCAATGCCGCGCCGGGATCCTCCGCGCGCATAAACACTTCGCCGACAAGAAATGCGTGAATCCCCGCATCGCGCAGCCGTTTCACATCGTCGCGCGATTGAATGCCGGACTCGGTAACCACGACGCGATCGGACGGCACCCGTTTATACAAAGCCAGCGTCGTATCGAGTGACGTCTCGAACGTGCGCAGATCGCGATTGTTGATGCCGATCAGTTGCGCTTTCGTTTTCAATGCGCGATCGACCTCGCCGGCGTCGTGAGCTTCGATGAGAACATCCATGCCGAGTTCAATGGCGAGATCGCACAAGGCATTCAGTTGCGCATCGTCGAGTGCCGCGACGATCAGCAGAATGCAATCGGCGCCGAGACTACGCGCTTCGTAAACCTGATAGGCATCGATCGTGAAATCCTTGCGCAGCGCCGGCAGCGCGCACGCTTCACGCGCTTGCCGCAAAAACTCGTCGGAGCCCTGGAAGAAATCGACGTCCGTCAACACGGACAAACACGCCGCGCCGCCCGCTTCGTAACTGATGGCGATTTCGGATGGCCAAAAGTGATCGCGAATCACGCCTTGCGACGGACTCGCGCGTTTGATTTCCGCGATCACCGCCGGCGCATTCACGGCGATTTTCTCGCGCAGCGCGGCGGCGAATCCGCGCGCGGTCGGCATTTCGTCGATGCGCAATTTCAGTTCGGAAAGCGGAATGCTTTGACTGCGCGTCGCGACTTCTTCGTGTTTGCGAGCGAGGATGCGTTGCAGAATATCGTCCATGATTTACCGTCCTGAAAGGCGTCGCGTCGCTGCGACGAATTGATCGAGTTTGGCGCGCGCCGCGCCGGATGCAACCGCTTCGCGCGCTTTGGCGATGCCGGCGCCGATCGAATCGGCCAGATCTGCCACATACAGCGCCGCGCCGGTATTGAGCAGCACGATTTCGCGCGCCGCGCCGGTCACATTGTCGAGCGCTTGCAGCAGCATCGTTTTCGATTCCTGTGCATCGGCGACTTGCAGCTTTTGCATCGACGCGGTTTGCAATCCGAATTGATTGGGATGTATTTCGTACTCGCGAACTTTGCCCGCGCGCAATTCGCCGACTAGCGTCGAATCGCCGAGCGATATTTCGTCCATGCCATCACGGCCCCACACGACCAACGCATTTTGCGCGCCCATCCGCTGCAGCGCGCGCACCTGGATGCCGACCAGATCGGGATGAAACACCCCCATCAGGATATTCGGCGCGCCGGCCGGATTGGTCAGCGGGCCGAGGATATTGAACAGCGTGCGCACACCCATCTCGCGGCGCACCGGCGCCACGAGCTTCATCGCCGGATGATGATTCGGCGCGAACATGAAACCGATGCCGGTTTCCTGCACGCATTGCGCGACTTTCTCCGGTGACAGATCGATCACGGCATTCAATGTTTCGAGCACATCCGCGCTGCCCGATTTCGACGACACGCTGCGATTGCCGTGCTTGGCGACCTTCGCGCCCGCCGCCGCGGCGACAAAAATCGACGCGGTAGAAATGTTGAAGGTGTTCGAATTGTCGCCGCCGGTTCCGACGATATCCACGAAGTGCTGATACGGCGGCACGTGCACGCGCGCGGACATTTCGCGCATCACGCTCGCCGCCGCGACGATCTCGCCGACGGTTTCTTTCTTTACGCGCAGGCCGGTGAGAATCGCCGCGACCATCGGCGCCGACACTTCGCCGCGCATGATCTGCCGCATGAGATCGACCATCTCATCGTGAAAGATTTCGCGGTGTTCGATGGTGCGCTGAAGCGCGTCGCGCGGCGTGATCGGCATGATGCGATCACGCGGCCAGACGCGGCGAATTCAGGAAGTTGCGCAGCAGAGCGTGGCCGTGCTGCGTCAAGATCGACTCCGGATGGAACTGCACGCCTTCGATTGGCAACGTTTTGTGGCGCAGCCCCATGATTTCGTCGACGCTGCCGTCATCGTTTTGCGTCCACGCCGTGACGTCGAGAGGGTTCGGCAACGACGCCTTTTCGACGATCAGCGAATGGTAACGCGTCGCCTCGAACGGATTCGGAAGATTCGCGAACACGCCTTGGCCCGTGTGATAAATCATCGACGTCTTGCCGTGCATGATGCGCTGTGCGCGAATCACGTTGCCGCCGAATGCTTGTCCGATGCTTTGGTGGCCGAGACAGACGCCGAGAATCGGAATCGTCGCGCCGAGTTTCTCGATGATCTCGAGCGTGATGCCGGCTTGATTGGGTGTGCCGGGTCCGGGCGAAATCACGATGCGCTGCGGCGATAATTTCGAGATCTCTGCGATCGACAACGCATCGTTACGCGCGACGTGCACGTCTTCGCCCAACTCCGCCAGGTACTGGACGAGGTTGTAAGTAAAGCTGTCGTAATTGTCGATCATCAACAACATGAGGCGCGCACTTTCCGCATCGGCACGACTCATCTTACAGAGAAGTAACGCTCCGGAAAATATTCGATGAGAGCGGTGTTACGAACTAACGGCAGGCGTCTTCGTCGTGCTCAAGGTTCGGTAGAGAGAAACCACTTTTTCCATGAGAACCGGTGCGCTCCACGCTTCGGCGTCGCCGGGCCCGGCTCCTGCCAGTTTCTTTCTCTCGGCCATCGAATGAAGCAATACGGCCACATTGGCGGCGAACTCGCCGACATCCTCCGAGCTGATGCGCGCCGATCGCGCGTTTTTCAACACGGTCGCCGTGCCCATCACCGCAGTCGAAACGATCGGAACGCCGAGTGACATCGCTTCGAGTAAAACGAGCCCCTGCGTTTCCGTCGGCGATGCGAAAACGAACACGTCACCGGCTTTGTAGCAATCGAGCAGCTGCGTGCGGCGATCGAGGTTGCCCACGAAAACCACATGGCCGTCCAAACCGATCTGCTTGGCGTGACGCTTCAGACGTTCCGCATCCGGGCCTTCGCCGGCCAGGATGAAAATCAGACGGGGGAATGCATCGATCAACACCTGTGCGACGTCGAGCAAAAACCCGATGTTTTTTTCTGCAGACAGCCGACTGACGGTCACGATCGTCGGTTGATCGTCTTCGATGCCGTGCGCGTGACGAAAGCGAAGGCCATCGCCGCCACGGAATTCTTCCAGATGGATGCCGGTGGGGATGACGGACGATGGCGTGGTGATGCCGTAGCGCTGCAACACGCGCGTCATCTCGTCGCTCGGTACGATCAAGTGATCGACGCCATGACACAAGCGGCGCGAGAAATACCGCGCCGCGAAGCGCGACAAGCGTTTCGGCAACCACGGTAAGTAGTGGCCGACATAC
Organism: uncultured Rudaea sp.; assembly: GCA_964657965.1. Classification (GTDB taxonomy): domain Bacteria; phylum Pseudomonadota; class Gammaproteobacteria; order Xanthomonadales; family Rhodanobacteraceae; genus Rudaea. The sequence goes on from CAZZWP010000030.1 coordinate 7,916, forward strand.
TCTTCGAAAAACGTGTGGTAGCTTTCCACCGTCGGTTTGCCGAGACGGCGGGCGAGTTTCACCCCGAGCTGATGCGCGCGGAATGGCGTATGGATGTGGATGATGTCCCATTCGCGCGAGCTAAGTCGCTCGATCGTGTCGTTGATCGCCGATCCGCGGATGAGACGATCTTCCGGATCGAAAAAAATCGTCCGCGCCGGCAGGCGGATCATGTCGAATTCCGGCTGCTCGTCGCCGTTCGCGCGGTAGTCGGGCGCGACGATGGTGACCGCATGACCGAGACGTTTCAGCTCGCGCGCAAACGTGCGGATCGACGACGACACGCCGTTGACGCGCGGAAAATAGACATCCGACACCATGAGAATCTTCATGGGCCGCCAGCGTATGTCGTTTTCATGACCGAATTGCTTCAGCGCGGCAAGGTTTGCAACCTGAAGGCATCGGCGACACGTTAGATTTGTCCAATCCTTTCGCTCGCGTGGACTACGCCATGAATGCCGATATCAACGCCGACGCGGTGCGCGCCGAGGGCATCGCCACGTTCAATGGATGGGGACATCGCCTCTTCGCGCTGATGATGATCGGCCTTGGCATCAGTGGAATCGTGTCCGGTGATTTCGCTTCTGTCTGGCAGCACATACCCATCGACAATCTTCCGGGCCGCGCATTTTTTGCGTATGCGACGGCCGCGATCGAACTGGCGACGGGGCTCGGTTTATTTTTCAGAAAAACCGTCGCGATGTCGGCGCGCGTGCTGTTCGTCTTTCTAGTGATGTGGTTGATTCTGCTGAAAGTGCCGGGCATCGTCGCAGCACCGTCGATGGAGGCGATGTGGCTAGGTTTTGGTGAAATCGCCGTGATCGCCGCCGGTGGATGGATCTTATTCGCGATGTACAACGCAAACGATCGCTCCACCTTCTTGGTCGGCCGCAAAGGTGTCCGCAACGCGCGCTTATTGTTCGCGATCGCACTGCCGATGATCGGGCTGTCGCATTTCTGTTATGCGGATGAAACCGCGAAGTACGTTCCTACGTGGTTGCCGTTCCGGCACGGTTGGGCCTATCTCACCGGCGCGGGCAGCATCGCGGCGTGTCTTGGTGTATTGACTGGCGTGTTCGCACGGTTGGCCGCGGCATTGGAAGCGGCGATGCTCGTCGTCATCACCGTGCTGGTATGGACACCTTGGCTCACGCCAGCGCCGGTCACTCAAATGCAGATAACGGCATTCCTGATCTCATCGGCGATCGCCTGCGGTGCTTGGGTCGTAGCCGATTCTTACCAAGCTACGGGCTGGCTCGCGACGCGAAATTATCCTTGAGAGTTTCATCGCTGTTGTGATCGCGTCGAGCTAGTTGAAATTCGCGCTCCGCTCTCCACGGCATTTTCGGCGTCGATTGACGCTACAAACCACTCGCCGCCTGCGCCACCGCGCGAAACAACGCGCGGCCTTTGTTCATGGTTTCCTCCCATTCGGCTTCCGGATCGGAATCGAAGACGACGCCGCCGCCGGCTTGCACGTGCAGCTGTCCGTCCTGAATGACCGCGGTGCGGATCGCGATGGCCGTATCCGCATCGCCCCACCATCCGATGTAGCCGATCGCGCCGGCGTAGATATTCCGCTTGTGCGGTTCCAATTCCTGGATGATTTCTAAAGCACGGATTTTCGGCGCGCCTGAAACCGTGCCGGCGGGGAATGTCGCTTTCAGGACATCCATGTAGTTCAAGCCTTCACGCAAATCGCCTTCGACTTGACTGACGATATGCATGACATGCGAGTAACGCTCGATGACAAAACTTTCCGTGAGTTTGACGGTGCCGGTCTTACTGACGCGGCCGACATCGTTGCGGCCGAGATCGATCAGCATCAGATGCTCGGCGCGTTCTTTCGGATCGGCGAGCAGTTCGGTTTCCAGCGCGAGATCTTCTTCACGCGTTTTGCCACGCGGGCGCGTGCCCGCAATCGGGCGCAATACAACTTTGCGTTTTTTAAGACGCACCAGAATTTCCGGCGACGATCCTACGATCTGCGTCGCACCGAGATCCAGAAAATACATGTAGGGCGACGGATTCAGCGCGCGCAAGGCCCGATAGACATCGACGGGCCGCGCGCGAAACGGCACGGATAAACGCTGCGACGGCACGACCTGAAAGATATCGCCGGCGCGAATATACTCTTTCGCTTTTTCCACAAGTGCACAATATTCATCGCGCGTGAATGTCGATTTGAAATCTTTTTCAGCCAGCGATTTCGGATCGAGCACTTCGGGATAGCTCGGCCCGGCGCGCCGCAATCGGAACGCCAGTTCGTCCAGCCGCCGCTGCGCGCGCGCATACGCTTGAGGTTGCGACGGATCGGCGTGCACGATGAGATAAAGACGGCCTTTCAGGTTGTCGAAGACGGCCACTTCTTCGCTGAGCATGAGCAGCACGTCGGGCAATCCGAGCCGGTCGGGGCGATCTTGTTCAAGCTTCGATTCGATATAGGCAATCGTCTCGAAGCCAAAATAACCGACCAGGCCGCCGCTGAATTCCGGCATCTGCGGAAGCCGAGGAACGTTGTATTGTTGCCGCAGGATTTCGATTTCGGCGAGCGGATCGCTCACCTCGCGTTGTTCGGCAACGTGGCCAAATTCCTCGACGCTGAGCTGTTTGCCGTGCAACTTGTAAACACGACGGCAGGGCAGGCCGATGATGGAATGACGCCCCCAATTTTCGCCGCCTTCGACGGATTCAAGCAAATAGGTGTACGGCCCATCGGCGAGTTTGAGGTAGACCGACAGCGGCGTATCGAGATCGGACAGTATTTCGCGCACGACCGGAATGCGGTTGTATCCCTGCGCGGCAAACGCGTCGAATTCGTGCAGCGAGATCATACGGCCGTCCAGACGATGGGCAGCGCACGATAGCAAGTCACGCGTTCGCGCGACAGCCGTCGAAGGTCAGGATTTCGAACCGATCGGACGTGCGCCGATCGGTTCGGCCATGATCAGTGAGCCGGCGCGTCCGGCGTCGGCAACGTTTTCACGGCGCCCACGGTGACATGTCCCGTGATCGTTGAGATCAGCTCGTCACGCTGCTCGCGCTGGCGGCGGTAGTAATCCGATGCCGGCAGGAAATTGGGATCGTCCGAGCCTTTTTCAGAAATCACGAGATTGTTGCCCGTGAAGCCGACATGCGAGCCGGTCACGTTGCTCGTCTCGACGCCGAAGTTGTGCAGCGCGCGTGGTATCGCTTTGGCGTCGCCGTATTTCGCATCGAGATCCTGCCAAATGTTTTGAGCCTGCTGCTTTTCGCTGGTGTTCAACTGGGTGTACGCGCTCTGCAGCATGGCGATGGTGAGCTCGTCGTGATTCTCCGCGGCGATGCCGAGCCAGGCCGCGCCGCGCGCTTTGTCGACCGGCACACCGAGGCCGTTGAAGTACATCATGCCGGCGTTGTATTGCGCGCGCTTGTTTGCCCAGAAACCCGCGAGCTCGAACATCTCGAGCGCTGCGCGGTAATCGTGCTTATGCAGATAAAACTGCGCTTTGTATTCGAAATATTTACCGGGAAAAACTCGGCCCGGCGGATCGGACAAGGTCAGATTGTTTCCGAAGCCGTTGAACTGCGCCGCGGCGGGCAAACTGAACATGCAGCCGAGAGCGAATGCGAAGAAAAGGATACGGTTCACGATGTCACCTCACGATGGGTCTGTTCGATCGGCTCGCTACGCGAAAATCCTCGCGCTGACTGCTCGCAATGTCAACCGGATGCCAGCGATCGGCGCGGCATTCCTTTTAGCGCCAAACTGAACTCCACGCCGCTGCCGTCATCGAGATTTTTCGCGCTCGCCGAGCCGCGATGTGCGGCTGCAATAAGACGCACGATATACAAGCCCAAACCCAGATGGGGTGCGTCTTTTGCGCGTTGCGCGGTCGATGGACGCAGGCTGACGAGGGAGTCGAAAAGGCGGTCTTGCATCGTTGGCGGAAGCAGCGGTCCGCTGTTGGCGACGCTCAGTTCGGCGCCTTCATGAAGATGTCTTAATGTGATTCGTATCCAACCGTCTTCCGGTGTGAAGCTGCGCGCGTTGTCTACCAGTTTGTCCAATGCCTGCGCGATCAGTTCGGGCGCGCCGTGCATGATCGTGGCACCATCCGGCAATTCGAATTCCAGTCGGCGTGGCAGGATGATCGGCCGATAACTGTCGATGCAGCCGCGCACGACAGCGGATAAATCGAAATCTTCCGCTTCGGCCGCGCCGATCGCGCGTTCCATTCCGTTGGCCTGACTCATCGCGCGCACGATCGCGCCGAGCCGCTCGGCTCCGCCGCGGGCACGTTCGATGTACGTCTGCGCAGCAGCGGGCAACGACTGGTGATCGAGATTGTCGAGCGATGATTTGACGATCGCGAGTGGCGTCTGCAACTCGTGCGAGAGTTTGCTGGCGAGCGTGCGCAAATAGTCGGTATACGCGCTCACTTCGTCGAGCAAACCCGCAAAGCTGCGAGCGAGATCGCCGAGTTCGTCATGTGCGTCGATCAGCGGCAATGTCGCATTGTCCACTCTTCCACTTGTGCGCATCGCGCGATCGGCCGCATCGCGCAGACGACGGATGCGCAGACTCAACACGCTGGAGAACGCGAAAAGCGTGCCGCCGGCCACGATCAGCGCCAGCAAACTCGCAATCGCGACGCTGAGCAGCGCGCGATTGGTCAGCAACGGCAATGTCTCGCTGGTTTGTTCCAAGAGCAACGCACCGCGCACTTCGCCGGCGGACTTGAGCGGAACCGCCGCGGCGAGCACGACCCCTGCATCGGCCGCCGAGCGATGCCACGCTGTCGATGTCACGCCGGACAGCGCTTGCCAGATTTCCGTCGCGTTCAAACGCGGGAGCGCGACGGAAAAATCCGTGGCTTCCGTAAGCCCGGGAGCGAGCAGTTGCCGATAGACAAAACTTTCGATCCAGCGCCGGCGCGCGATGGGCGTGGGATTTGGATTGACCAACGCACCCGATGTTGCCACCACCCAACCGTCGCTGCTCAAGATGCGAACGCGCATATCGTCGGGCGCGAATTGCGTGAGTTCTTCGGACAGCTTCGCCGACAGTGTCAGCAATGTCAGCAATTCCGCCGTCTCCGGCGCAGGTGCTTCGGCATCGAATGCGGCGACCGCGAGTTTCTCCGGCATTTGCACGCGCGGCAGTCGCAGCTCTACGCGATAACCTGCGCTGTCTTCTTGCCACGACCCTTCGAGCACCGTCGGCAGCGCGTTGTCGCTCGCATCGCTGAGCGTGAGTGCGTCGAAATGCCCGGGCGCGCCACTGGCGATCAGGTAGCGACGCACGAGATCGCCGCGTTGCAAGGTCAGCGTCAAATGGTCGCTCGTCTGCGCGCGCGGATCGCGTGCATCGACGCGGCTGCGCGTGGCATCGCGGACGTTGGCGAGAAAATAAATCCAGTCGTCGTCGTCACACAGCAAGACCGTCAATTTTCCGGGATCGTTCGTGGGCCCGAGGTTCTGCGTGTAGGGTGTCAGCAACGACCAATCGTCCGCGTATCCATCGACAACCATGCGTGCAGGCGCGCGATGCACATACAGCGCCGCGCCCGCCGGCGGCAGTTCGGTGTTCAATGCATTGAGACTGCGTGCCAACGCGCGCGCCGACGCGATCAGTGTTTGTTCCTGACCTTGCCGTAACAACTCTTCCATCTGCCGCACGAACAGCCAGCCGGCCAGCGGCAACGCCAGCGTCGAGAGAGCGATCAGCAGAAGTTTGAAGCGGAGCGACATCGGTCAGCCGCGGGCGGGTTGTCGATTACGGCTTCCAGCGATAGCCGACGCCGTGCACGGTTTCGATCGCATCGAAATTCGCGTCGATCGCGATGAATTTTTTGCGGATACGTTTGATGTGCGAGGTGATCGTGGCGTCGTCGACGACGACTTGCGCCTCGCGCATCAGTTGATCGCGATTTTTCACGTGGCCGGGAAACCGCACGAGCGTGTGGACCATCCAGAACTCGGTCACCGTGAGCGGTACTTCCTCGCCGTTCCAGGTAATGCGCATGCGTTCGGCTTCGAGTTTCAGCGGGCCATGCTCGACGACCGTTTCCTTCGATGCCGGTTTGCTCAGCGCGTCGAGGCGGCGGAACAGCGCACTGATCCGTGCGGCTAAGTGATGCAGGCTCACGTCCTTCGTCAGGTAGTCGTCCGCGCCGAGGCGCAGTCCGGAAATCACATCGAAATCCGAATCGCGCGCAGTGAGAAAAATAATCGGCAACGCGGGCGATTTGGCGCGTAGTTCGCGGCACAGTTCGAAGCCGCCATCGGGTTCGTCGCCGAGGCCGACGTCGATGATCACCAGTTCCGGAAAACGGACGCCGAACGCGCGGCTGGCTTCGGGACGCGAACTGTACCCCGCCACCGTGTAGCCGAAGCGCGACAGCGCCTCGACGTAGTTGGCGCGGATGGATGGTTCGTCTTCGACGATGGCGATGCTGCGGCCCATGATGATTCCGTTTTGGCTTGCGCATTCGGGGAAGAATGCGTGGTAGCCAGCATAGGGCCGCGACCGCGCATCATCAACGGGCTTTTCCGCACCGTCAGAACTTCGCCACAAACCATCGCGGACTCGCCTTATTCGACGCAGACCTTACGCCGCAATCGGGACGAATCTAGGCTTGCGCGAAAATCAGCGCCTGCCCGAACGACGACCATGAAAACCGACCGACCCGAACCGAACGCCGAACTCTCGCAAACTTTCGAACCGCTGCGCTTTGTTTTTGCAATCGGGGCACTATTGCTCGGCTTCGTCGCGAGCCTGCGATTCTGAGCGAGACGACGACAATGGACATCTATTTACCCGCCGATTTCTACACGTTACGTAAAGATTTGCACGAGTGGCGCGATGCGGGAACTTCCGTCGAACCCATGGAGTCTTCTGAATCGCACGCGTGTTCTGCGATTGAAGCGAACGGTTGCGCCGATCCGAGTTGGCGCGTGTTCTAAACGCTTTGTCAGACCGCGCCGGGGACGATGCATCCAACCTCCCCGACAATCTCCGGCGCGGCTTTTTTATCCGATGGCTTTGCGCATCGCTGCGATGATCTCCGCATAATCGCGATGGCCGAAGATCGCCGACCCGGCCACGAACGTATCCGCACCGGCTTTCGAGATTTCCGCGATGTTGTCGGCTTTGACGCCGCCGTCGACTTCCAGACGAATGTCGCGTCCGCTGCGGTCGATCATTTCACGCGCGCGCCGAATTTTTTCGAGTGCGGTCGGAATGAAACTCTGGCCGCCGAAGCCGGGATTGACGGACATGATCAGAATCAGATCGATCTTGTCGAGCACATAGTCGAGAAAGTTGAGCGATGTGGCCGGATTGAAGACGAGTCCCGCTTTGCAACCGGCGCCGTGGATGAGTTGAATCGTGCGATCGATATGTTCGCTGGCTTCGGGATGAAAACTGATGCGCGTGGCGCCGGCGTCGGCGAAATCCGGGACGATGCGATCGACCGGTTTCACCATCAGATGCACGTCGATTTCCGCCGTGACGCCGTGTTTACGCAGCGCCTCGCACACGAGCGGGCCGATGGTGAGATTCGGGACGTAGTGATTGTCCATCACATCGAAATGCACCCAGTCCGCACCGGCGGCGAGCACGTTGTCCACTTCCTCGCCAAGCTTGGCAAAGTTGGCCGACAGAATCGATGGAGCGATAACCGGTGATTGTTTCATCGCGTCTCCGAAATGACGTGCAAAAAACGAATCTACTTGAATCCGCGTAGCGCCTGTATCTTCTCATACGCGGTGTTGATCTCGCGCGCGCGTTCTTCGGCGCGACGTTTGAGTTCGTCGGGCACGTCGCCGAGCTTGTCGGGATGATGCTGGCTGATCAGCTTGCGATACGCGCGTTTGATTTCGCGCTCGTTCGCGTCGGGCTTCAGACCCAGAATTGCGTAAGGATCCTGGCCTACTGGCGAATTGTCTGGCGGTGCTTCGTAGCGACTACGATCCTGCGATCCGTAGCGCGTTCTGCCGTACGATCGCGGCCCGCGCTGATTGGCGTAGCGGTAGCCTTTCATCGCGGCCAATGCGGATAACTCGCGATCGTCGACGCCCAGCGACCAGCACAGCTTGTGCACGATCGCGAATTTTTCCTCGACGAGCGGGCCTTCGGCATAGACGATGTCGAGCAACATGTCGAGCAGAAGATAGGCCAGGTCGCGTCGGCCGCCGGCCCAGGCCTTGAGTTCGGCGATCACCGCCGTCGTCCGGAATTCGGGTTGTTTGCCGGTGTTGAAATTGGATATAGCGTCCGCGCGCTGCTGTTGCGATAGCTGCATGCGGTCCATCAGGTTTTCCGTCGCTGCGATTTCCGGTTCGGAGACGCGTCCGTCGGATTTGGCGATGGCGCCCGCGAGTCCGAACAACGGAGCGATGAATGACGACGGCGCGCTCGGCGTGAGATGCGGCGGCCGCATCATGCCGCTGTCCCACAAATGCCCGATGCCCATGCCGATGATGGCGCCCCACGGGCTGCGGAAAAGAAACAGCCCGATCAACGCGCCGATGAGCTTGCCGGTGATACTCATGGCGTCGGAGATGGCGGCGTTTGCGCCGAATACCACTGCAGTATGGTGTCGATTTCGGCGGCGCTGATCATGCCGATCGACGCGCGCATCGCGGCGACGTCGCGCGCGCCGCTGCGATATTGCTCGATCGCGCCGCGCAGGTAATCGAGATGTTGGCCCGCGAGATTCGGTACATTGCTCGCCGTCGCGATACCGCGCTCACCATGGCAGGCAGCGCACAACCCGAGCCGCGATGGTGCGGTCTGCGCGTGCGGCGATGCGATCGGCGCGAAAAGAACGAAGGCGGCGGCGAGCCGTCTGAATGAAGATGTGCGCATGGGAAGCCAGATTTTATCAGGCGCCGCGTCGCGCGTCGGTGCAATCTCGCTAAAATATGCGCATCCCAGGAGAACGCCGTGCCGACCACGCTGCATCAATCCGATTTGCCCGGCCTCGATCTTATCCATCGCGGCAAAGTGCGCGATGTTTATGCGCTGTCGGCTGCCGAACTGCTGATCGTGGCGACCGATCGACTCAGTGCGTTCGACGTCGTGCTACCCGATCCGATTCCCGGTAAAGGCGAAATGCTGTGCCAGATGTCCAACTTCTGGTTCGACAAGACGGCGCATCTCGTGCCGAATCATCTGACCGGCAAGCGCGTGGCCGATGTATTGCCGGCAAGTACGGATGCGGCGCTGTATACAAAACGCAGTGTCGTGGCGAAACGATTGAAAGCGGTGCCGGTCGAAGCGATCGCACGCGGATACCTCATCGGTTCGGGCTGGAAGAATTATCAGGCGACCGGTTCGTTGTGCGGCATCAAACTTCCCGCCGGATTGCCACAGGCGGCGAAATTGCCGGAACCGATTTTCACGCCATCGACCAAAGCCGCATCGGGCAGCCACGATGAGAATATCGGATTCGATCAAGTCGTAAAGTCGATCGGCGCCGATCTCGCCGACCAGGTACGCGACGCGACGCTAAAAATATACAAATTCGCCGCCGAGTTCGCGGCGGCGCGCGGCATCATCGTCGCGGATACCAAATTCGAATTCGGCACCGACGAGAATGGTACGTTATTCGTGATGGACGAAATGCTGACACCGGATTCCTCGCGGTTTTGGCCGGCCGACGAATACCGCGTCGGCATCAGCCCGCCGAGTTACGACAAGCAATTCGTGCGCGATTATCTCGAAACGCTCGACTGGAACAAAACCGCGCCGGGGCCAACAGTTCCGTCTGAAATCATTCAGCGCACGGCAGCCAAATATACCGAAGCGCTCAAGCGTTTGGCCGGAATTACTCTCGATTAAACACGCAATTCCAAAACTGATAGAATTTTGGTATGGGAAAAGTTGAATCCATCGAACAGCAAGTGGCCTCATTGGAACCCGAAGAGCTGGCGACTTTTCGCCAGTGGTTTTTCTCCTTCGACGCCGACGCGTGGGATGAGCGGATAGCGGCCGACATCGAAAGCGGTCGCCTTGATTCGTTGGCCGACGCGGCGCTCGAGCAACATCGAGGCGGCAAAACCAAAGCCTTGTGAAACACCACGCGACGTCCGACTTCTGGGACGCGTATCGAGCTCTTCCCGACGATGTTCAGAGGTTGGCTGATCGATGTTACGCGTTGCTCAAGCAAAATCCGGCGCATCCGTCGTTGCGATTTAAGCCAGTGGGGCGATTTCGCTCAGTTCGTGTCGGCCTGCATTATCGGGCACTGGGTGTGAGTATTGACGTAGGTGTCGTGTGGTTCTGGATAGGCACGCACGCCGCATACGACAGACTTGTTCGCAGTTGAAGCAACTAATCAACACAGCTGCAACGCGCTACACTGACGCATCGCCAACCGGATTTCGTCCATGAACGCGATTCCTACCGATAACGTCGACACCCGCCGTGAAGTCGATCGCTGGATCGGCAATTACAGCGAAGATCATCGCAATCCAACCAATATTGTCGTGCACTGGTTTTGTGTGCCGCTGATCGTCTGGAGTGTGACCGCGATGTTGTGGGTGATTCCGGTGCCCGAATCGGTCGGGCGTCCCGGTTTGTGGACGGCTGTCGCGATGTTTTTTGCGATGGCGTTTTATCTGCGGTTATCACGTCCGCTCGGCTTCGGCATGTTGGCGTTCTTCGTGATTCTCGGCGTGATCACGGAACTGCTGTATCGCGCGATCGGTCCGCGCGATCTTCTATGGCTCGCTATCGGCGTGTTTGTCGCCGCGTGGATCGCGCAATTCATCGGGCACAAGATCGAAGGCAAGAAACCGTCGTTCCTCACGGACGTCGCTTATCTGTTGATCGGGCCGGTGTGGATCGTCTCGAAATTGATGCGTCGCGCGGGAATCGCTTACTAATTCGATCGCTCCTAATTGGGGCGGGATTCCTGAATTGAACTGACCTTCGCGTTGCGAATGACGAACGTGACATAGTGCTCGTCGATTTTGTATTGCCAGCGCTCGCCTTGATAGGCGCCGTATTCGTCTTGGATCGGTTCCTTGAATACCGGCTCACCGGCGAGATCGACCAGCTTCATTACTGGATCGCCGACGACGACCAACTTGCTTCCGATGCGGTATGTATCGAGCGCATGCGCGATCGAGCAAACCAACAACGCGCAGAACATCGCTGACGGAATTAATTTTTTCATTTGTGTGGAACCCCAGTTTAAGTGGTCCAATCATACGAATGTGCCGATAAATTTTCGTTGCCCGAGAACCAACTCGTCGGTGTAAACGTTTTCGCTAGAGCCTCAAACGAAAGGCGCCACGAGGGCGCCTTTGGTTTCTTTCTTAAATCGTTTTGTCAGTGCATTGCGCCCATCGTGCCGATCAGCGCGGCGCCGAACAGGAAGAACAAAATAATGGCGATGACGATTTCGATCACGATCTGAATCAGGCTGACCAGACAAGCTTTGCCGAATCCCATTTGCAGTCCGTCGGGACGCTTGACAATCGCGTTGATGATCGCCGAGTTGAGCAGAAACAGGAGCACCAGCGAAACGATCGACGTCAATCCGCCGGAGCCCAGCACCATCGCAAGGATGTAGTTCAATATTCCCGCGAGAATCGTGGCGAGCAACGCGGCCAGAAACGCCTGACCGAATCTCGCGCCGAAACCTGCCGCGATTTTTGTAGCGAGCATGATGATTAACGCGCCGACCGAAATGGCGATGAAAAGCGTAACGATGATCGTGACGATGACTGTTCCCATGACTCTCCCCGAGCGTGATGAAACTCAACATGACGCGACATCGATGCCGCGTCTCCATTCCGTGCTTATGCGCCGGTCGTTTCCCGCGGTTTCAACAGCCATCGGCACAACGCCGGCAAGAACACGATGGCGGCGATCATATTGACGATGAACATAAAGGTGAGCAATACCCCCATATCCGCCTGGAATTTCAGGTCCGAAAACACCCACATGCCCACGCCGACGGCGAGCGTCAGCGCGGTATAGAAAATGGCGATGCCCGTGGTTTTCAGCGCGATGAAATACGAATCGGTCAACGAACGACCTTGGTTCATCGCTTCGCGCATCCGCGCGAAAATATAGATCGCGTAATCGACACCGATACCGACGCCCAGCGCCAGCACGGTCAGCGTATTCACCTTCTTGCCGATATCGAGATACACCATCAGCGAATGGCCCAACTCGGTCACGAGCACGAGCGGCAGCACGATGCACAATGCGGCGAGCGGATTGCGGAAACTGAGCAGACACATCAGGAACACAGCCGCGTAAAGTAAGTACAGCATCGTATGATCGACGGCCCGCACTTCGTCGTTGATAGCGGCCATCACGCCGACATTGCCAGTCGCCAACCGCAGATTCACTTCGTCGCTGACGAACGCTTTGCCGCGCTTCTGCGCGTCGACGGATTCCTTCGCGAGTTGATCGCGCATGTTGGCATTCGGTCCGGCGAATGCGTGGTTGTCGTCGCGAAACTGCTTCGCGGCGGCGACGACGCGATCGACCGTCGTGGCGCGATGATCGGTGAGAAACAACATCACCGGCATCGCGCTGCAATCCTGATTGAGCAAGCCCGAATCCGTTTCGAATCCCTGCGTGTCTTGGCGCAAGGCGTCACTGTCGCGCGGCAATACGCGCCAGCGAATGTTGCCTTCGTTCCAGCCGGCGTTGACGATTTTCGCCGCGATCGGCAGCGTGATGACTTGCGCTACACCCTCTACGTTACGCATGTGCCACGCGAAACGGTCGATGGTTTCCATCACGGGATAACTCGTCGTGCATGCGTTGGGCGCGCTTTCGGCGATGACGTCCAGCATGTCGACGCCCAGCGCAAACTTGTCGCTGATCAATTCCGCATCGCGGTTGTAGCGGGAGTCCGGTCGCAATTCGGCCACGCCTTTTTGCGCATCGCCGATCATCACGTTCTTGCCGTAATGCGCGGCAATCGCCCACATCACGACGCCGATGACGATGACCACCGCCGCGGGCACGGGACGGCTCAACCGCGCCAGCACGGCCCATAATTTGTCGAACTGCGTCAGTTGTCGAAGTCGCCATTTCTTTTTGCTATCTAAGTTACGTAAACGACAAAAAGAGAGCAGAACGGGCAAAAGAATCAAATCGGTGAGAATGGTGAGCGCCACGCCGACCGTGGCCGTCACCGCCAGTTCGAAAATGATGCGGACGGGAATGATCAAAATCGTCGCGAAGCCGATGCATCCGGCGATCAGCGCCACCGTGCCCGGCACGAGCAGCATGCGGAAAGCGAGCCGCGCCGCGGTTTGTGAATCGACGCCTTGTCGCGTGCGCAATTCTTCGACGGAGCCATCTTCGAGTCCGCCGAAAAACAATTCGCCGCGGAAGCGGTTGATCATCTGCTCACCGTGGCTGACGGCGATCGCGAAAATCAAAAACGGTGTCAGCATGTTCATCGGATCGATGCCGAAGCCGAGCAACCGCAACGCGCCCAACATCCAGATCACCGCGACGAGCGCACAAAACACCGTGAGCGACGCGAGTTTCACGGACGCCGAATATGCGAACAGCAACAGCCACGTGAATGCGATCGTGACGAAGAAAAATACGATCACCGATTTCGCGCCGGTGCTGATGTCGCCGACCATCTTGGAGAAACCGATGATCGCGACCGTCGTATTGGCGTTTTCGTATTTCGCGCGAATCGCTTCGAGTTGGTCGTTGATTGCCGAATAATCGATCGTTACGCCATGCGCGGGATCTTCCGGCACCAGGTCGACCCATACCATCGCGCCGGAAAAATCTTTCGCGACGAGACGTCCGACGATGCCTGCTTTCTCGATGTTCGCTTTGATCGTGGAGAATTGTTCTTGCGTCGCGGTGAAGCTGGCGACGTTCGGCGAGAATGTCGCCGGAATGACGTTGCCGCCCGCGAAACCGTCTTCGACCACTTCGACGAAGCGCACGTTCGGCGTGAAGATCGAACTGACACGCGATGCGTCGGCGTGTTCGATTTTCGTGGCGTCGAGCGTGATCTTTTCCATCGTCTGGAAGAACGGCTGGTTGAACATGTTGCCGCTCTTGTCCATCACCGCGATCAGAATGCGGTTGGCTCCGCCGAAATCTTTTTCGTAATCCAGAAACGTGCGCATGTATTCGTGCTGCAGCGGAATCTGTTTCTTGAATCCCGCGTCGACTTTCAGCTGCGATGCGAAGAACGCCATCACGAGCGTGACGATCGCGAACAAAATCAGGACGACGCCGCGATTGCCGAACACGAGCGATTCGACGGCGCGCTGAAACTTATTCGGTTGCGTGGCGGAAATCGGAAGGGCCATCGTCAATGCGGTTGAAACGTGCTGATGCCGTTCTCGCCGGCAATCAGAAGCGTGTCGTTGGAAAGCGGCAGGGTCGCGGCGATGATGCCCGCCGGCGTGTCGATGAATCCGTGCAACTGATCGTGACCATTGCGGCGCGCGAGGACGATGCCGTTCGCGCCGACGATGATGGCGCCACCGTCCGGCAGCGCGGTCCCACCCATCAGGCTGAGCTCGGTATCGGTTTCCACTTCGGCCCAATGCGTACCGAGATCGGCGGATTCATAAACATGACCACGTAGTCCGTACGCGAGGACGTGATCGTTCTCGTAACCGAGTACGCCGAACATGGAACCGTCGTAAGGCAGCTGAGTACGTTTCCAGGTTGCGCCATCGTCGCGCGACTGAAACGCGCTTCCGCGCTCGCCGACGATGATCAATGCGCCGCTGCCGGTGCGCGCGATGGCGTTCAAGTGCGGCGACGCTTCTTCGCCGATCTTCAAATCTTTTGCACTGAACGTCATCTTGCCGTTGTCTTTTGCAGGAGCGGTGTCGTCGTCATCGAGGTCGTCATCGTTTTTGGCGCCCGCCTCTTTTTTTACGGGCAGCGCGGCGACGGTCATGGGTTTCCAGTTCGCGCCGCCGTCATCGGTGCGCAGCGCAAGGCTATAGGCGCCGACCGCAAATCCGTGCTGCGCGCTGGTGAACAGCACGCTCAATAATGGCGCGCCTTGTTGTGGATCGCGCGTGGCTTCGTTCGCTTCGGCGTCGGCTTTCATCGGATCGCTGCGCTGGATTTCCCAATGCGCGCCGTCATCGGCACTGTGCGCGATGACGCCTTCGTGGCCGACAGCCCACACGTTCGCACCGATGGCGGTGACTGCGGTGAATGTGGTTCGTGTTTGGATCGGCGACTGCGTCCACGTCTTGCCGTCGTTCGACAAGAGAATCTGGCCGCGACCGCCGACCGCGACGTAGCGATCGCCGGATTTTGCGATGGCGAGCGTCAACGAATCGGCGGCGAGCGGAAGGATTTCGGCAGGTGCGCCGACAGGATCGACCCAATGCGATGTCTCGGCCGCGCGCGATGACGCGCATGCGCATACGCACGCCATTACGCCCAACGCGAATCGAAACCCCTGTCGCCGCATTTCGTTATCCCTGAAACGCGTCAGCCGCTTGGCAGCGGCTGACGTTTTTGCAACCGATGGCGGTGAGTTTACTCCACGCCGCGCTGGCGCAGGGCTTGCGGCGAGAACATGTCGGGCGTGGCTGGGAACGAGAAATCGTATTCCTGTTCTTCGTTGTCCAAACCTTGCACGAGATAGCGCGAGGATTTCAGATCGTAATGACATTCCAGTGTCGACCAGAACACCGGCACTTCGTAGTAATTCACGCTCGGCGCTTCGGAATAACGCCAGAGTTTGCCGTCGGTGTCGTAGTGATCGATTTCCAGGATCTGCCAGCTGTCTTCGTCGAGATAGAACGTGCGGCGCGGATTGATGTGGCGCTGACCCGGTTTCAGATTCGCTTCGACGACCCAAATGCGATGCAACTCATAACGCAACAGATCGGGATTGACGAAATGCGGCTTCATCAGATCATCGACTTTGACCTGATCGCTATGCGCCTTGTACGAGTTGTACGGCACATACATCTCGCGCTTGCCGACGAGTTTCCAGTCGTATTTGTCGAGCGCGCCGTTGAACATGTCGGTCATGTCGTTGGTGCGCAGTCCATCCGATGCCGTGCCGGGATTGTCGTAGGCCACGTTCGGCGCGCGGCGCACGCGGCGTTGACCGGGGTTATAAATCCACGCCTGACGCGGCTCTTTCTTCGAATCCAGCGTTTCGTGCACGAGCAGAACCTGACCGGCTAATCGCGGCGGCGAAACCACGTCTTCGAAAAAGTACAAAAGTATATTATTGATGTCTTTGAGCGTATTGCCGGGCTTGTAGTAGAGGCCCAACCCTTCTTCGCGGAAACGAATCAGCGTGTATTGACCCGACGACGTTGCGATCGCCTGGTTGTTCCAGCGCGCGAACGACACGCCTTTGAACTTCAATTTGTGATTCCAGATCGCTTCCTGCCCGGCTTTGGCGGGATCCTGTTCGAGAATCGGGAACGGAAATCCTTCCTGAACCTGGTCGACGCCTTCGCCGTCATCGACGAGCTCGCCGGTCGACGCGTTCTTGATCGAGTAATCGTAAATGCGTTGCGGGAACGAGGCGGTGCGATGCGTTGGGTAAACGACCATCTTCCATTCGGGGTATTTCTCGAACATCGCGATCTGGCCGGCGGAAAGTTTGTCGCCGTACGTCTTGTAATTTTTCGCAGTGATTTCGAACTGCGGCTTCTCGCCCGCGAACGGATCGGGATGATGCATGCCGACCTTGTATCCGGCCGGCGGCGCGGTGATGCCACCCGTCCATTCCGGAATGGTGCCGTCTTTGTTTGCCGCGCGTTCCGCGCCGACGGGGGTGAGCGGCGTGCCGGTCATGCCGAGTTTCTTGGCGTCGTCACCCGGCGCTTTGGCCAGTGCGCCGGTGGAAAAAACGGCGCAGGCGATCAATGCCGCGAGTCGGGTCTGTGCGAAGCGTGCCATCGTTAACTCTCCCGTCGAAACTCAGAACGAATATTTGGCGACGAAGGCGACAAAGTCGCGATCGCTGATCAGATTGAACTGGCCGGCGCCAAAATAATTGGTGTAACTCAAATCGAGCGACCACTGGTTCAGATAATTGGCCTCGACGCCCATCGTCACCGACTTGCGGCCTTCGATGAAATTGCCGCCCGGTCCCGGCGACGTGCCGTTGACGTCGTGATTGAACGCGATGCGCGGCGACATCGTGAACGATGTGCCGAATGCATTGTTGTAGTCGGCGCGAGCGGCCAATCGATAGCCCCATGAGAACGCAGTCGGGAAACCTTGGGTTTGCGTCTCCGGATTATTCAAGTTACCGCTGAGCACATCGGGACCGCCACCGGTATCGGTGCCATCGCTGTTGTAGCGAAGCACGGCCTGCGATGGGAAATCCCATACTTTCGTGGCGCCGACTTCGCCGACCAACGCGATCTGGTCGGCCTTCACGAAATTCTCCGGGCCGAATACTTTTGTCGCCGTGAACTGCAATTGCGAAACGTGATTGCGAGTGAAACCTGGAATTTCCTGGCCGGGCGCGTAATTGCCCAACTGACTGATGAAGCGGTTGCCGGCGGCGGGAATGAACGCGTTGAGCGGCGACAAGCCGGCGAACAACAATTCGACGGCGTCTATCTGTAGCGGATCGTTCGGGCGATAACTCAATTCGCCTTGCAGCGCGATGCCCGGGCCTTCGATCTGCGTATTAAAACTCACGCCGAACAGATGGATGTTGCTCGGATATTCGACGAAGTACGAACCGCTGTTCGGCACGGTGCTCGTCACCGCGCGGCCGCTGATGATCGGCAGGCGGCTGCTATAGTTCAAATAATAAAAACCGAATTCGGTGTTGTTGAGGCTGTCGGCGATGTAGTGCGCGGCGACGCCGTACTGTCCATATTCACTCGGATATTGATCGGGCGTTCGATGCACGGTTTCCGCGCACGATTCGGCAAGGAGTGGATTGTTGAAAATGCTGCCGCCGCCGAATACGGAGCTATCACTCGCCGCGCCGCCGAAGCACACCGGATAATAATTTTGCGGATTGCGCACCGGTTGTGGAATTAGTCCGAACGGCAATGATGCGTACGTTCCGCCGATCGTGGCGAAATCGTTGGTCGAAAAATACGTGCCGGCTGGATCGGGATTCGTCTGCGCGAATTCGAGCAGATATGTGGCCTCGACCGAAAAGTTTTCCGTGATGTTGTACGAGCCCCACAACATATTCACGGGCAGCAGCGCTTCTTTCAATTCCGCGCCGGCGACATGCAATTGCGACACATCCACCGGATTGATGACGTTGATGCCGCCCTGGATGAATGTGCTCTCACCCCAGCTCAACACCTGACGGCCGAAGCGCACCGTCGCCTGATGATCGGCGACCGTGAAATTGTCGAACAGGAACGCGTCGAGCATGCGGAAACGATGCCCGACTTGATCTTGCGCCAGCGACGTCAGCTTGTCGTTGCCGGCGTTGGCGAAATCGTAGAAATAACTGGCGCGAAAAAATCCGCCGAGATTTTCGCCATAGTTGATGTGCAGTTCGGTGGTGGCTTTTACCGCGTTCGAAAACGCGCTACCGGCGCTGTAATTCAGATCGCCGTCGTCATGGTTCGCCGAGAACGCCCCTTTCGCCGCGCGTTGCTGCGCGTTCGGCAGTGTGCCGACGAGCGGGTTATAAACGGCTTTGGCGACGTTGTCGGAACTCGGATCTTCCGTGCGTACCGCCACACCGTACGACAACGTCGTATGCAGCGTGCCGTTGAACCCGTCGGAATTGCCGAACTCGACCGCCTGCGCGCTGCTTGCCGCGTAGCCCACGAGCGCCAACGTGATGGCCGCGGTCAGCGCAGTAGTTTTGTTTGCCTTCGTCATGATGACTTTCCCCTTGGCCAATTACTGCGTGACGATAACGGACGGATTGGCAACCACCACCGTGGTGCCGCGCGAGCCGATCATGGTTGCCATTTCACCTTGCATTTCCTCGGTGACGGCTAACGAGCTGGTCGGATCGAGGAGCGAGCCGTGCTCACCCTGCGTGAAACGAACCACGCCGCGAATCTGCGCCGCCTGCGTCGTATGGAAAATACTGGTCAGACCCAGTGCGCTCAGCAGCGGTTCGGTTCCGGACAACGGCGCTCCCGGCACCGAATTCGGAATCACTTGATCCGATGGATGCGTCGCATCGCCGACGACTTCCTGCGCGAGAATCGCTTTCGCGGTTGTCGCGAATGCAAAGTTGATCGAATCACCCGAATCCACGACCGTTTGGGCGGCAACGAAGAAGGCGTCGTACTGCGGCGTGCCTTGCGTCAACCCCGCCTGAGCAAGACCCGCATGAATCGACGGACCGAATGCCGGCGACGCATCGAGCAGACGCGCAACACCGCCGCCGGGAACGTTCAACACACCAACGGTGACGTGCGGTTCGATTCCCATGAACGCCGTACCGATAATCGAGCCGAGCGATTGGCCGACGAACTCCACACTGGAGCCATCGAGCTTTACGCCGCTGATGTTGCCTTTGACGATCGCATCGGTCAGTTCGAGCAGGTCGGCATTTGCCTGGCGCAGATTATCGCGCGACGTCAGAAGGCTGTTGAGATTGATGAAGTACGTGCCGGATGCATCGATCGCACCATCCGGTCCCGGCGCTTGCGTCGTGTTGTTCGATAAATCCAGATCGAATGTGCGCTCGTTGGTGACAAGACCGGGAGCCGCGCCCGCGACGAGTTGATTGTCGTAGAACGGACTCGTCTTATCGGTGATGCCGTGTAACGGCGCGTCGATGGCGATCGCCGCGTAGCCTGCTTGCGCCAACGCGCCGGAGATCGCGAAGACGTCCGTACGATTGCGGGTGATGCCGTGCTGGAAGACGACGACGGGCCAGCCCGCCGCCGGCGCCGTGCCGTTCGGTACCGACATGACGACCGGAATAATTTGTGTCGACGTGGCGACCGGGAACGGATTTGCAAACGTCACGTTCGTCGATGTCGGATCGAGTCCCGCGGCGTCGAATGGAGGAACATATGCGCCCGGCGCTGCGTGCCAGACATCATGCAATGGCGCCAGCGGATCGGCCGCACTCGGCGCTTGCAAATAATAGGGATCGCTCATCACACCGACATAGACGTTCCCGTCGCCGGGTGCGCCGATTGCGCTGAGCGTAAGTCCCGTTGGTACGACGGCGATCGTTGACGATGCAGGTTCCTGCTCGATGCGACTCTGCACCGCCTGCATTACCGGTGTGATGCTCTGCGTTGTGGCGACCCACGACAATGCGATACGGGACGGATCGACGCCAGCCGATGCGGCCGCCGCCTCCTGCGAATTCGTCAATTCACGCAGCGGCTCGAGCGCGCACGCGGTTGCCGAGTCGAGCAGCGGATCGGTCGATGCGTTGTTCACACAGAGCGGATTGGTACGCTTCGACAAAAAGTACGTTTGATCCGGGGTGATGTCGTTGCCGTTCGCATCCGTGATGCTCGGACCGGCCGACGGTGTTTGCACACCGCCATTGCCGAGCAACACGGCCATATACGAGGTTAGCTGCTGCAGCGGTTTCGTCGGAACGATCGCGAGCGTGCGGCCCGTCGTGTCCGACGGCGCCAACGCCACCACGAATTCCGACGGCGATTGCAGTTCGCGCACGATGCTTGTGACACCGCCACCAGGGCCGGTCAGCGTTACTTCGAACAGGCGCACACTGCCGCTCGGCCCACCGGTGATCGTCGATGCTTTCGGCGGCGCACTGAATGTCGTGCTCCATGGCGCGACGGTGCCAAAACCATCGAGTGCATTCAGCGCAACTTGCGGATCGCCGAGGTTGGTAGGATCGGCCACCGGAATATTTATCGTGAGATCCGTCGTTCCCGACAACAGCAGATTCGTCGGAAACGGAATGACGGCGTTAGTCGGATCGAATCGCGCGGTGATCACCGCCGTGACCGGCGTGCCGCCCGTGTTCGTCGCGGGTGGTGCGCTGACCGCGCGCGAACTGTTGCTACCGCCGCCGCACGCAGATAAAAAC
>CAZZWP010000031.1:0-9093 GCA_964657965.1 uncultured Rudaea sp.
AATGTCGACTTGGTGCTGCAAGGCGCAGGCGGCGTCGTCGGTCCCGATGAGATTTTCGGCAACGGATTTAATTGAAGCAGAACAGCCAAGACGTGCCGCAACTGTGCGATCAAAACCATCGGTCTCGCTAAGCGACACCGATGGCGGCCTTCAGGGGATCGTCAAAGTGCGCAGCCTGCCGGGGCAGGGCCGATCCGTGTCAACGGAATTGTTCCCTGCAATCCCGCGTTTGCGCCGCTCGTGAACGTATAAGTCCACGTCATCGCCGTGCAACTCTGGAACGTGATATCGATGGTGCCCACTTGCGATCGCGTGATCGGCGCCGTGTTATTGAATATGCCGCCTGTCGATTCGACGATCGGAATGCCCGTTAGCGATGTACTGCCGTTGATGAAATTCGTGGCGCCGAACGTGAACCAGTCTTGGCCGCCCGGCCCGCCGACAGGAACGCCGTTCTGGGAAGGTTTAAATGTATACCAGGCGCCGCCGAAGAAATTGATGGACGGATTGATGTCGAGTAGAAAACCCTGACCGCCTTCGCTCGGGTCGTACCAGCTGCCCGACAATAAATAATCAGACGCCGCGGCTCCGTTGTCGCCGCTTGTGCCGCACGTGACATTCGGCGCGATGCGCGTGATCGGTATGGTGCCAGCGCGTCCGTCGGTGAACTGATAGGTGAATGAAGCCGTGTCGCAATCGCTCATCGAAAACGTCGCCGAACCCAGAACGCCATGAGCGCTGACGCTCGGCGGAGAAGCGAAAATCCCGCCCTCGGTATCGTAGATCTGCAACGCGGCGACGGGATTGGTGCTGCTCACCTGGCCTGTGACGCTATACCAGCGTCGACCACCCGCTGCGGTGATGTCGTAGGTAAACCATCCGGCGAAAAACAGGCCCTGTCCCGGGCCGTACAAATCCGGGATGACGTTGATTTCGAAACCTTGTCCGCTGGTCGCCTGGTTGTACCAGGAACCCGTAATGCCGAACTGATCGAGATCGACACCGCTCGTTTGCGATGTGCTCCAGTTGGAAATGAGTTTTCCGACATCGATGGAGCCCAGACCGGTGACTTCGTCATAACCGTTGCCGACAAGGTAGCCGGCCAGTCCACCGCTCAGACCGGTTGAACCCGGTGTGCTGTTGTTGCACAAACTGGGAACCGAGACCGTACATCCGGAAACGCCGCTGCTGGCGACGGTCACATCGTGAAACACGCCATCGCCCGCGTTCTGTGCGAGTGCGTACAAACGAGGATTCAAATTGCCTTGCGCGCCGCCTTGCTGTTGATCGAGCAGGGCGGTGATGGCGGCCATGCTCGGCGTCGATGCCGACGTACCGCCGCCGCCAATGAACGTGAACTCGCTCATGCTGTTCACGACGCACGATCCGCCCGCCGCCGCAATGCAGGAAAAATACGGTTCGCGACTCGACGCCGCGAATGACACGTCGGGAATGTAACGTCCTTGCGTTCCCGGTACGCCGGGGCCGGTCTGCCAACTCGGCGTCGCGATGTATTCGCTGACGCCGCCACCCGTGGCCGCATATTGCGGTTTGCCGCTACTGTCGAGCGGATCGTTCCACGCGCCTTCGGGAATGTAGCCGAGTGCCGAAAGAAAGTTTGCGCTGTCCGACGCTGCCCAATACGCGGTCGTGTTGCTGCTGTCGGCGAACTCCGTCCCGCCGACGCAGGTGACGGAACCCGACGAACACAGATCGTTGATACTGACGACGTCGCTGCCCGACGGCTTGCTGTTCGGGCCGCCCGCGCATCCCGCCACGCCCGCATCGCCCGACGACACGAACACCGAAATGCCTTCGATCGCCGCCTGGTCGAAAATGCTGGCTTCTTGCGTCGTACCATTTTTACCGACCTCGGCTTCGCAGCTGCCGAAACTGATACTGATGATTTTTGCCGGAACCGGGTCGGTGTCGATGGCATAGTCGGTTGCCAGATCGCTGCCATCGTCGAGCAGAGTTCCGTTCGACGATTTTAGATCGCCACTCACGACCAAGAGAATCGTCGCACCCGGTGCGATACTCGCGGCGCGCTCGACATCGAGCGTCGCTTCGATCTGATCCTGCACCGCATCCGGCGGCGAATCACAGGTATCGGGATTCGACGTTGTGCACGTCGTCGCGGGGCTGCCAGGATCCACGCCGGTCGGAGGCACGATGACAGTCGGCGACGCGAACGACAAGCCGGCGATCGACTGATAACTCGTCAGGTCCGTATCGTAGACGCGCGCTCTTCCGATAATCGCGATCGTTTGTCCGCTGCCGGTAAGGCCGCTGACGTTGGCAGCGTCGAGGTCATAGATTTTCGCGAAATCGGTGGGAAAGACGGTGTACTGACAGGTGCCGCCATTTGGGCAATACGTATCCAAGGGACGCAGGCCTGTCGCTGCGACAGATGCCGACCGGCGCACCGCGTTCGCGTTCGATCGATGTTGCCGTGCGCTCAACCCGCGAATGGATTTCACGACGGGCAGGAGCGAATTGGGAATTTGTGGATCGAGTGTATTGCTCATGCGCAGCGCGGAATCACGTTGATAAATATGCAGCGGCGTGGCGAATGCACGCGCGACAACACCGACGGTGCCGCTGAAAAAAATCTGCGAGCGATTATTCGCGACGCCATCGACATGAAGCCCATTTCCCGATAGCCAGTTCTTCACCGCGTCGATATCGTGATCGGAGTTGCCGTATTGCTTGCCGAATTCCGTTGGCGATAGCCATTGGTGGTAGTGCGTGGACGTCGGATCTTGAACGTCGATAAGATTTTGCTGCAACGCTTGCTCTCGCTCTGCTGTTCGGTTCAGGACGATGCTCAGTCCCGTCAGTGAAACGTCGTCGGGCACCGCGCCGACATCGGACGATTCGGCGAACCAGGCCGGGCGCGATTCCGACAATCGCGTGGCGTGCGCGGTATCGACGGATTCGACAACGAGGTCACGCGCCGGTGGAGTGTCGATCGCCGCGCCACCGGCTGCAATCGCCGAATTGCAAAACAGTGCGAGTGCAAGTGTCGACGACGCGAACCGTCGGCAACGTGTAAAACCAACAAATCCATTTCGAATGATTTTGGGCACTTTCATGTAAGCACGCTTCGACGAGAGGGAGGCGTCTATAATACTGTGTGAACTCGTTATTAGAATGCTAACGCCACGCCGACCCGGCCGACCGTTTTCGATGGCGTCCGCTCAGCGATTCGCACAACAAAAACACACAATTTTTTGCAATTTGGTTGTGCGATCATCGTTACGATCTCGAAACGCTGATCGATGGAAGTGCATCGCATGAACGTGGCCACGTGGTTGAGACATCTGCCGACGGTTTCCCTTTTCGTACTGTTGACCGCTTTTAATCCGTGGGCGGTGGCGAGCGCTGCGGATGACGTCGCACATGACGCGTCACCGACGGACGACGACTTATCGAGAATCACTTGTTCGATCAGCGAAGAAAAGTTTCTTCCGGGCGATTATTACTATTGTCTGGCGACGCAAAGCTATGGGTTTCAACGCTACACGCAGGCGCAGCGGTATTTCAAGACGGCGGCCAGTTGGGCGAGTAAATCGGCGCAATACGTATTGGGTGTAATGGCGTTGAACGGCGATCAGCAGCCGATCGACCGACCGCTCGCGCTGGCGTGGTTCACGCTCGCGGCTGAACGCCATCAGGCGGACTTCGAATCCGCTTACAACCAACTGTCGGCATCAGCCACGCCGGACGAAAAAACCGCTAGCGACAAGTGGCTCAGAGAACTTCGACTGACTTACGCCGACGATATCGCCGCACCTCGCGCCGAGCGGCGCTATAAAGACGGCATGCGAAACATCACGCGCGGCGGTTATTCGGGCGTGGCTTGTTTGTCCGGGGTTCTTCCCGCAGGCGGCGGTCCGTCCGCCGGAAGTTCCGTGTCGAACAGTTCGGTCGCCTGCGTAGAAATCAAAGCGCTGGTCCAGACGATCGATCAAGCTGCCGACAAAGTGTTCGGTGGGTGGAGCGGCCATGTGACGGTCGGCGCATTGCAGCCGGCGAGCGCGCCCGGTAAGTGAGCGGCGTCTTTCGATCGGGGCTGCAGGACCTGGCTTCGCGCCGGCTTCACGGAACAAATTGCTTAGTAGCGTAAGCAATTATCCAGGCGGGCGTTTCATGGCTATCAATGAACCTTTGCGATTTCTTCGCGAGGCGCGCGTGCGCATCATCGCGCGCAGCGTTTCACTAGCGGTTTTATTTGCCATCTGCGTGCCGTCGCTACGCGCGGAGACGTTGCAGTGGCAAACCTCGACGGACGCCGCATTCGCGTTGGCAAAAAAGGAAAACCGATTCGTCATTCTCGATCTGGAAGCGTTGTGGTGCCACTGGTGCCATGTCATGGAGCACGACACCTACGGCAACAGCGACGTCCGAAAAAAATTGAACGAGCATTACGTCGCGCTGAAGATCGATCAGGATGCCAATCCTGACATTGCCGCGCGCTATGGCGACTGGGGCTGGCCGGCGACGATCGTGTTTGCGCCGGATGGCAGCGAAATCGTCAAACGTCGCGGATTCATCGAGCCGCAACAGATGGTCGCGTTGCTCGACGCCATCGTTGCCGATCCGTCGCCGGGTCCTTCGGTCGAAGCGGTTTCGATCGTGGCGATGGGGACGACATCGACGCTCGATGCGCCGCGCCACGAAAAATTGCTCGCGACGTATACATCTTCCTACAACGAACAGAACGGCGGATGGGGCGACGGGCAGCGCTACATCGATGCGCCGTCGGTGGAACTGGCGATCGAACAATCGCGAAGCGGTGATGCGGCCGCGCAAACACGTGTGCGGCGAACACTGGATCAGAATTTGAATTTGATCGATCCGGTGTGGGGCGGTGTTTATCAATATTCGGTTTCCGTGGATTGGAAATCGCCACACTTCGAAAAAATCATGTCGTTTCAGGCCGACGATTTGCGTTTGTATTCGCTCGCATATGCGGCCGGGCATGAACAGAAGTACGCCGACGCGGCTAATCGCATTTTCGAGTATTTGACGACAACGCTCCGCTCGCCGGACGGCGCGTTTTACGTCAGTCAAGATGCCGATCTGAACATGGATGTCGATGGGCATAGGTACTACGCGCTGGATGATGCGGCGCGACGCAGGCTCGGCACTCCTCCGATCGACCAGCATATTTACTCGCGCGAAAACGGCTGGGCGATTGTCGCGCTATGTCAGGCAAACGACAGTCTCGGCAATGCGCACGCGTTGGATATGGCCAAGCGTGCTGCGAACTGGATCGTCGATCATCGCGCGCTGCCGGGCGGCGGATTTCGTCACGATGATCGCGATGCGGCGGGCCCGTATCTGGCCGACAATCTCGCCATGACTCAAGCCTTCTTGAGCTTGTACCGATCGAGCGGTGATCGCGCATGGCTGACCAAAAGCGAGGCCACGCTCGCGTTCATCGACGCGCATTTTCGCGCCGCCGATGGCGGATATTTCACGGCACCGGCGCCGAAAAACGCGCATGGCGTGTTCGCGACGCCGACGCGGATTGTCGACGAAAACGTAGCACTGGCGCGTACCGCGAATCTGATGTTCCGCACGACCAGCAATACGAAATACAGCGCGATGAGCGAAAGCGCCATGCGTTTTTTGACGTCCGATAGCGTCGTCGATTCGCGGCCTTTTTTTCCAGGCCTGTTGCTCGCGGATCGCGAAATGACGACTGAGCCGATTCACATCGCGATTGTCGGTCGCAAAGACGACGCCGCGGCAAAAAATCTCCACGTCGCGGCGTTGGCGTATCCCGAACCTTACTTGCGTGTCGACTGGTGGGATCGGCGCGAAGGGCCGTTGCCGAATCCCGACGTCACCTATCCGACGCTAGCGAAGGCCGCGGCATTTGCGTGCACAGGCAACGCATGTTCGCTGCCCGTATTCGATCCGCAAAAGATTGCGCCGGCGGTCGATCGTCTTCGCACGCCGATCGCCAAATCCAATTGAGTCGACGGTAACGTGATCTGTGTAAGCTCGCGCGATGTCCGATAGCAAAGCTTTCAGTAACACTGCGTCGCGCAAATTTGCTGCAGGTTGGTTGATTGTTGTGGCTGCATTGTTCGCGGTTGGTTTGTCAGCGCAACCGCCCGATGCATCGGAATTTCTCGGCGAACGAGGAATGCCCTACGACGCGTTCGATCGTCTTCCACACACGCCGATTTCTGTCGGCGGCGCAACGTTGCAACTCGGTATCGCGCCGGGCACGCTGGCGTTGTCACCCGAACGGCTTCGTGTCTGGGTAGAACATTCGGCCGACGTCGTCTCGCATTTTTACGGACATTTTCCGGTGACGTCGGCGCGCATTCTTATCGTGCCGGTCAGCGGCCGCGGCGTTCGCGGCGGCACGACGTGGGCCTATCGCGGCGCGGCGATTCGCCTGTTGATTGGCAGCGAGGCGGACGAAAGCGATCTTGAAAACGATTGGATGATCGTCCACGAAATGGTGCATCTGGCGCTGCCCGACATGGATGAGCGGCACCGCTGGTTGTCGGAAGGACTGGCGACATACATCGAACCGATTGCGCGCGTGCAATCGCACGATCTCACCGCGTCGATGATCTGGTCGGCGATGGTGCGCGACATGCAAAAGGGTTTGCCGGCAGCGGGCGATCGCGGCTTGAACAATACGCCGACGTGGGGCCGAACATATTGGGGTGGTGCGATGTTCTGCTTGCTCACCGACATCCGGATTCGTCAACAAACCGGCAATCGTTTCGGCCTGCAAGACGCGCTGCGCGGCGTGCTCGCGGGCGGTGGCAATCACGAAACCGATTGGTCGGTCGATCGCATTTTCGATGTGGCCGATCACGCCGTCGGAACAACGGTATTGACGCAACTTTACGCGCAAATGGCTGAGAAACCTTATGCGCCGGACTTGGACAAACTATGGCGCGATCTCGGCGTGACGCGGCAATCCAACGGAGACGTCGTCTTCAACGACAACGCTCCATTGGCCGATATTCGCAAAGCCATCACGTTCGGCAACAAGCCAACTAATGTTGCGAACTAATTTTAAGCGGACTGTTTCGTATGCAGACCGAGCCATCGATTGATGAACGTATCGATGCTCGCTTTACCCGGCCCTGCGACGATGAACCAAAAGAAGATGAGGATGTAGGTGAACTCGTCGAGTTCCACGAAATCATCGAACGCCTGAACGTTCTTGATCGCCACAAGCGCGATGGCGACGATCATATTGAACAGCATGGCCGCGGATGTGAGTCGCGTGAGTAAGCCCAACATCAGCAGTACGCCGCCGACGAATTCGGTACCTGCCGAAAGTGTTGCATTGAATGCTGCATGGGGGATGCCCCAATCGACGAATCGCTGCGTTGCGCCATCGAGGTTATGCAATTTCGCCCACCCTGTTTCCGCCCAGAAATAACCGAAGAAAAGACGGACGATCAGCGGCCCCACCCATTGGATTCGGCTAAAAAAATTCAACGTGGCCTGGCATGCGGAAACAATGAATTGAGGCATGAAACGCTCCTGTGATTGCTGTCTTGCAACAAAATTAGCTTTATATACTCGATTTCCGTGTGACTGTTTATTCACAGACCAACACCGTTGGACGCTTCGAAAAGATATTCCTTACAAACGATCAAAAGTTGGTTTTTTTACACCAGCAATTCACAAATCTTGCGTACTATGCGCGCAGGTGATCACGAAGGTACATAGCGTTGACCACCGTGGCGACTGTCCCACCAGCAACGCGCGACTGTCGCCGACCATTCATTCACACACAAGGATCTACTTATGAAATCTGGACTGAAAAGTTTCGCCATCGCCACCGCCGTAGCCGGTCTGTTCACCGTTGCTTCCGTTAGCACGGCATTCGCCGCCGGCGACGATGCAAAGACAAAGTGTGAAAAATCGACGTCGTGTAAAGGCCAGAGCGCCTGCAAGAACACCGCGAATTCGTGCAAAGGTCAGAACGCTTGCAAAGGCCAGGGCATGACAATGCAGAAGAGCGCGGCCGACTGCAAAGCAGCGCAAGATGCAGCGAAGAAATCCTAACGTTTACGCGTCGTAAAAAATTATAAGAGTTACATCTGCGCCTGGCATCCGAGCGTTTGCTCGATCGGATCCAGGCGCCGATGTTTTTCATGAAGCCTGAATCGTCCAACCCGTCACTCAAATATCCCGCGCTCGGCTACGGCCTTGGATTGCGTGTGGATCACTACGAAGAAATTCTCGACAATCATCCGCGCATCGACTGGTTCGAAGCGATGTCTGAGAATTACATGATTCCCGGCGGCCGACCGCTTCACTATTTACGGCGCATTCGCGAGCGCTATCCGGTCGTCATGCACGGCGTATCGTTGTCGATCGGCAGTTCCGATCCGTTGAATCGCGACTATTTAAAAAAACTCAAAGAGTTGGCTGCGACGGTATCGCCCGCGTGGATATCGGATCATCTGTGCTGGACCGGCGTTGAAAAAACCAACCTTCACGATTTGATGCCATTGCCGTATACCGAAGAAGCGCTGACGCACGTGGCCGACCGCGTGAGTGAAGTGCAGGATTTTCTCGGCCGACGGATCCTTCTGGAAAATGTGTCGAGTTATGTGACGTTCCACGATTCGAGTTTGACGGAATGGGAGTTCCTTTCGGAGATCGCCCGTCGCGCGGATTGTCTTATTCTGCTCGACGTCAACAACGTTTACGTTAGCAGTCACAATCATCATTTCGATCCGCTCGACTATTTGCGCGGCGTTCCTGCGAATCGCGTCCAGCAATTTCATTTGGCCGGACATCAGCGTCAAGGCGAGTTGATCATCGATACGCACGACGCGCCGATCATCGATCCTGTCTGGAAACTTTACGAACAGGCGATCGAACGCTTCGGTTTCGTCACGACGATGATTGAACGCGACGATCAGATTCCACCGCTCTCCGAACTCATCGCAGAACTCGATATCGCGCGCGGCATCGCAGAGCCATTGGTAAGCTCCGCCGCATGAGCAAACTCGCTCACCTGCAGCGACATTTTCAAAGCTACGTCATGCGCGAGCCCTCGGGCAGCGCGTTCGATAAGTCAGTCGTCGCCAC
>CAZZWP010000031.1:9103-28781 GCA_964657965.1 uncultured Rudaea sp.
CACCGCGAAAGCGTCGAGCGCCGAACGTCTCGATGTTTATAGCCACGCTTACACCGCGCGGCTGATTGAGATTCTCGGAAACGATTATCTCGGGCTGCAAGCACTCGTCGGCGCCGATCGCTTCGAAGCGATTTGCCGATCCTATATCGATGAGACTCCATCGCAACATTACAACGCGCGTTGGTACGGTGACCGGCTGCCCACATTTCTGCGGCTGACTGCGCCGTGGTCCGGCGAAGCGTCGTTGCACGAGATGGCTGAGCTGGACTGGATGATCGGCCTCAGCTTCGACGCGCCCGACGAAACCTGCGCTACCGAAGCCGACGTCGCCGCACTCGCGATCGACGACTGGCCGGACATGATGATCAGGTTGAGCGGCACCATCCGGTGCGGCGATTTTTCCTGGAACGTTCCGGATATTCATCGCGCCTTGGATCTCGACAAGAAACAACCCAAGCTACGCAAGTATCCCGCGCCGCAAACGTGGATCGTCTCGCGGCAAGACTTCGTCGTTCGCTACCGTCGCCTGGAAATCGATGAAGCCGCGGCGATCGCGGCGGCGAGTCAGGGCAAACCGTTCGGTGAGTTGTGCGAGATATTGTGCGAATGGCATTCCACGGACGATGTCGCGATGCGCGCGGCAGTGTTGTTGAAGGCTTGGATTCAGAATAGATGGATCGCCAGTCTCGATCTAGCTAGATAAACGAGCCGCGATTTATTCAACATGCGGCGCCGCACTTGCACGCCGCATGTCGACTGCGTAACGCTCAGTTATTCCGGCATCCGACAATGTGGCTGTTGTCGCAAACCGACGACTGAATGGCGATATCGTGTAACTCTCTACCCGTCGCTTTGCGCGCACGTTCGATTTCGCCGACGGTCTTGCACGTCGTCTTCGGGATTGACGTCCCGACGGGCGCCCGGCGCTCGCAGATCAGGCGATTGCTGTCGCTGTGCGTAAGAATGCCGTTGAGGTTTTCCTGCGCATCGAACAGGCTTACTTTTTCCGCTTCGCTCATCGCGGCGACCGAGCCTGATTTCTTCAGCATCAATGCCATCGCGTGCATGTCGGCCTCGACTTTTCCTTTCTCATCGGGCCGGATGTATTCGTAACGTCCGCCGGGGCTCATTTCCTGACGAATCTCGGCGATGGTCTGGTCGAATTTTTCCGGCGTATCCGCTGCGACGGGTTTTTCCACCACCTTATCGGCCCATGCCGAAGTCGCAACACAAAACAAGGTCAACGAAGATACCGAACGAAGAAACGACAAACGCATGATCCACCCCGCTGTTAGTAATCGAAAAGAACTACGTAAAGCATCGTACTTCTTTTAAAAACTGTCAAGCGTTTTGGCAGGCCTGCGGCGAGCCGCGTTTTTCAATCGCTCGGAGCCAGCTCAACACAGCTCAACGCACCCAGGGATTCACCATCACCGCGTCGCCGCGATAGCGATCCGGAAATAATTTCGCGAGATTGGCGATCTTCGGCAAATCGTTGTCGATGATGTATCCATAGCCGCGATTGTTTTCCAAGAAATCCTGGTGATAGGCCTCGGCCGGATAGAACGTCTTGTCCGGTTCGATACTCGTGACGATCGTCGACGGATACGCGTGGCTGTCGTTCAATTGCGCGATGTAGTCGTGAGCGATTTTCTTCTGCGCGTCGTTCATCGGAAAAATCGCCGATCGATATTGCGTGCCGCGATCGGGTCCTTGTCGATTCAGCTCGGTCGGATCGTGTGCCACGGAGAAATAGATCTGCAGAAGTTGTCCATAACTGACTTGGCTAGGATCGAACGTGATCTGCACCGATTCCGCATGTCCCGTCGAACCCAGGCCGACATCTTCATAGCGTGCGGTCGATGATGCGCCGCCGGTGTATCCAGACACCGCTTTCGTCACGCCTTTCACATGCTCGAACACGCCTTGGATGCCCCAAAAACATCCACCGGCGACGACAGCGATTTCCGAGCGATGGCCCCCCGATGCCTGTTCGTCAAACGTCGGCGCTGGAATCGGCGTGGCGCGTTCGCTCGAATGCGCGGGTAAATGCACCGTTGCGGCGATCATCGCGATCAACACGAAGCTGCCGATAACGGCCGCGGAAAAATGTGAACGAATAGTGCGTCGAATGTGCGTCATGGGTCTGTTCGATTCCGAGTCGGGCCGATACGGATGAGACGGAGAATCGTGCGATTTCCTTACACTGCATGGCGCCATTCGAGCCGCGTGGCGCGCAAGGTACGCTACACTCTAACGATAAACTGTGAGTATTCCCTCATTCGCCGGCGCGAACGAAAACTCGTGCGATCGGTGCTGGCTTATGCGGCATGGAATATGAGGCGTGACGACGCGACTTTCCAAGCACTGTTGAAATGACCGCACACCGCGTTCTGGTTTTGGGCGGTTACGGCTTTTTCGGCAGCCGCATTTGCGCCGCGTTTGCAAAAAATTCTGCGATCGATTTATTGATTGCCGGTCGCGATGGCGACAAAGCGGCGAAGCTCGCGGGTGAGCTGGTAATTTCCGCGGAGAATGCAGTCGCTGTCGACGCACACGCGGAGTCGTTCGCGTCCGTTCTGCGGCATTATCGAATCAATACGCTCGTCAACACGGCAGGCCCGTTTCAACAACAGAATTATCAAGTGCCTCTCGCTGCGATCGCCGCGCGATGCAATTACGTCGATCTTGCCGATAGCCGCGAGTTCGTGATCGGCATCGATGCGCTCGACGCAGGCGCTCGCGAAAACGGCGTGACCGTCGTCAGCGGCGCCAGTTCCGTTCCGTCGTTGACCACGGCGGTGATCGACCGCTTTCTGCCGGAGTTCGAGCGTTTGGAATCGGTGCGCATCGGCATTTCGTCGGGCGCGAAAAGCCCCGGCATCGCGACCGTGCGTGGAATCTTCAGCTACTGCGGTAAACCGTTTACGTGGAAAGACAGCGGTCGGTGGACGACGACGTTCGGATGGCTCTCGCTGTCACGCCATCGTTTTCCGAAACCGGTGGGCACGCGGTTGCTCGGAAGCTGCAACGTGCCTGATCTTTCCATCATCCCATCACGTTATCCATCGGTGCAGACGGCGACGTTCCAGGCCGGTTTCGCCAGTCATATGGGACATCTCGTGGTTTGGGCACTGGCCGGACTGGTCAAACGGCACCTGTTGCCGAGCGCGCTTTCGTTCGCGCCGCTGCTCAATCGGATCAGCGTTTGGATCGAGCCGCTGGTCAGCGACAAAGGCGCGATGTTCGTGCAGATGGAAGGTCGCGGCATCAACGGCACGCCGTTGCGAAAAACGTGGACTATCGTCGCGAAAAATAATCACGGCCCGAACATTCCGTGCGGCGCGTCGATCGCCATCGCCAACCAACTCGCGCGCGGAGAATCGTTGCCGAAAGGGGCGATGCCGTGCGTCGGATTAATCACGGTCGACGAATATCTGGCCGCGCTGCGTCATCTCGACATCGCGGAAGTGATCGAGTGACGTTACGAACGACGCTGCTTCGCGATGATCTTGCGTAATTCGTTCTTGCCGGTTTCCGTTCGATCAAGAACGACCGCGCCGTGACCAGATATCAATGCTGCGCGCGCTAGTTTTTTCGACAGGGCACTACGCCGGACACCGCGTGCTCAGTGCCGGCGCGACGCGAGCCAATTGACGCGCCCGCCGAGCGAGATGAACTCGATCATTTTCGACAATGTCGCGGTCTGTAATTTGGAGAGCGACGCATCGCTGCGTTCGACGCGCGATTTCAAAAACGACGTCAGCGCAGGACTCGCCGTTTCGATATTGCTCATCATCGCCCATTCGGGATAAACACGGGTCTGGATGGACGTGTCCAGGAACTTGCGGATTGAGGCGTGCCGCGAATCGGTCACGATGCGTTCGTACACACGATCGATCGCGTCCGTGGGGCCTTCCAGCGTCTGCACGAATGTGTCGTCAGCGAAAACGAGAAGGCCGGTTACGTCGACCGACTTATTGAAGCGTTGCGCTTTCAAAAGCAACTCGCTCAGCGTGGCGCCACTGATAGGCCCCGCCGCGCGGCTCGCGTAGGCCAACGTTCTCAAATCGACCGACATCCTGTCTCCTTAACGCCAATCTTAAGACGCCATTATGAAGGGCGTTAAGTGAACCGAACTCAACGCAGATTTCCAGGCGTTCATTCGGCGAGTAACCATTGCTCCGCGGCATGTTCGTCGCGGAATGTGCGCACCGGAATGCCGCGTCCGCCCGCCACATCTTCGGCCAGCAGCATGTTGTCGATACTGTGCGCGGGATTGAGATCGACGTACGCCACACGCATGCCCACACCGGCTGCCTGATCGCTGCCTTCGCCCACGGCGCGATACACATCGAGCATGCTCAGTTGGGGGCCGAACAGATTCACGACGATCAGCACCTGCAACTTCCGCGTGCGGATGCAGGTTTCCCGGACAGCCTCGGAATATTCGCGGATGGTGGCGATGGAATTGTCGCCCGTGACGACGGCGTAGAGATACTGTGGGCGCTCTTCGAATCGGATCTCGCAGGTCATCGGCAACCGCACTTCAGTATGCTAGTCATGCGCGTTCCTCGGCGGCTGTGGCCATAGTGTACTGAGAGAACGTGTCGCGCAGGACGCGAAAAAATGGCGGTCGTTTCTTCGCATGCTTCCGAGGCGTTATGCTAACGCCCGTCGTCCAACCATCGGTACGGATGAAAAACGTCGCCAGCGATTCTCCCGGCACCATCGAGCCCACCGTTGATGTGATCCGGCGGATCAAATCCGGCGACGCCGCCGCGCGTGATGAACTGCTGCGCCGATTTTTACCGCTCCTGCGACGCTGGGCGCACGGGCGATTGCCACGACAGATTCGCGACATGAACGACACCGACGACCTCGTGCAGGTCACGCTGGTCAAGGCGTTGGCGCGCATCGACGACTTCGACAGCAGCGGACACGGCGCCTTTCTGGCCTACCTGCGCACGGCCTTGCTCAACCACGTGCGTGACGAAATCCGCCGCTACCGCCGTCGACCCGAACATTCGGAAATCGATTCTGAGATCAGTGACAGTGACGCGCTGGCCATGGTCGATCAGCTGGTCGGCACCGAGCGCGTGCGCGCCTACGAACAAGCGCTCGCGGAGTTGCCCAAGCGGCAACAGGGGCTGATCGTGATGCGCGTGGAATTCGGCATGAGTTATCCGGAAATTGCCGCGGAAGTCGGCAGTACGGCCGATGCCGTGCGCATCATGGTGGCGCGCGCGATGGTGGAGTTGTCGCGAAAACTCGCGCAGGAATAATCGGTGTTCGGTTTACGCCGCTCGCCGCGTTTAAATCACTATCGATTCCGAGAAGACGATCTGCGATGACCGGTAAAAACCCAACGACCTCGCTCGAAAACGTCGCGGCGCGCATCGCCGACGACGAGCCGGTCGATTGGCTCAACGCCGTCGGCACCGGCAATTCGTCCGACGATTCGGCGTTGCAGGGTTTGCGCGAGCTCGAACAGGTCGTCAACGGTTTTCGACATGCGCAGCTGGCCGACAATCGGGAAACGCCGACCTCGTCGAAATTTCAATTCGGCGGTTTGACGGTGATCGAGCCGCTGGGTTCCGGAAGCCAGGGCGATGTGTGGCGCGCCTACGATCCGTTGCTCGATCTTCAAGTCGCGCTGAAATTGCGCAAGATCGGTTCGGGTGCCCTGTCGCACCAATTCCTCGAAGAAGCGCGGCGGCTGGCGCGTGTGCGGCAAGCCAACGTCGTCAGCGTTTATGGCGCGGCCGTTCACGATGGCCGCGCGGGACTGTGGATGGAACTGATTCGCGGCACGTCCCTCGCCGACGTGTTGACGCAGCACGGACCGTTTCACGCCACCGACGTGCGCGCGATCGGACTCGATCTGTGCCACGCGCTCGCCGCCGTGCATCGCCATGGCCTCATTCATGGCGATATCAAACTCGAAAACGTCATGCGCGAAATTTCCGGACGCACCGTGTTGATGGATTTCGGTGCAGCGAGTGACGTCGATCGCGCACCCTCCGCCGTGATTTCCGGATCGCTGCATTACCTGGCACCCGAAGTGTTGGGCGGCCAATCGCCATCGGTTGCCAGCGACATTTACGCGCTCGGCGTGCTGATGCACCGCTTGCTCACCGGCGAATACCCCGTGAAGTCCGCGGATTTGCGCACGATCTGTCCCGATGCGCCGAAGTCGCTCGTTGCTGCGATCGACATGGCGACGCGTGCGGATCCCACGCGCCGCCATGCCAGTGCGCTCGCGTTCGCCGCTGCGCTTTCGAATCCGGCGACGCGCGCGATGCACGGCTGGCGCGGACTGGCGATCGTCGGTGCGCTGATTGCGATCGCGGCGGGTGTCGGCGCGGCGGTGATGGCGATGCGCAGCCACGGCATCGTCACGCCGTGGCAAACGGATTTGTCGTTTCGCCGCGACGACATCGCTCTGGCCGATGGCGCGACGATTGCGCTTGGCGATCGCCTTTCGCTCGCCTTTCGCAGCAATGAAACATCGTACGTTTACGTGTTCGACGACGATGGCTCCGGCGAAGCGGCGGTACTGTTTCCTTTGCCGGGCGTTGAACCCAAGAATCCGTTGAATCCCAACATCAGCTACCAGCTTCCGGGGAAAGCCGGTAGCCAATCGGTGTCGTGGCAAGTCAGTTCCAACGCGCAGCGCGAACAATTCATCGTAATTGCATCCGACATTGCGCAGCCCGGGCTCGACGCGGCCATTGGCGAATGGCGGCACGCCGCAAAATCCGACACTTCGCGCGGTGCGCTGAATCTTGCGCCAGCACCGACGCAAGCGGAGATTTCCAGCGGCGCGTTGCGCAACGAGATGGAAAAAATCGCGGCTGACGACACGCACATCCGCCAATGGCGCTACGTATTCCCGCACAAAGCGGGCTAGATCGCGCTAGCCATCGCGCTCGTGCAAAATGGTGACGGGTTTGCGAGGGCGCGATGGGGATTTATCGACTTATTTCGCTGACGCTGTGCGCCGCCTTGTCGCCGTCGCACACGGTCGTGCCTGCGCACTCGGCGGCGGACGACGTTTATATGGCGTTGGCGGAAGGCGATTTGGCGCGCGCCGATGCGTTGAGTGTCGCGCTCGTTCAAAAACGCTCCGATGCCGATTCACTGTCGGTTCGCTTCGACGTGCTCGCGCGACGTGACGATCTGACGAAACCTGCCGGCGACGATCTGGAAAAACGCATTGCCGACCTTCCGCTCAAACGTGCGGCGGATGCCAAGCTCGCGCAACGCCTGGAACTGTATCGCCTCGTGGAAAACGGCGAGAAGAACAAAGCGATCGAACGCGCGCAAGCGTTGCTTGCGTCGGCATCGTCCGCCGACAAATCGATCGGCACAGCCGAGTTGCACGCGCTGATCGGGTGTTATGGAATGATCAGCAAGGACAGCGATAAAGTCGATTCGAACATCGACGCATCGCTCGCCGTGTGGAAAGCGCAAAAGGATTTGCGCGGCCGGTTTCACGAATTCCTGCTTTGGGAATGCCGTGGCGTCGCCGACGCGCACGCCGGTCTGCAGGAAGCATCCATCGACGCCACCGCTCACGCGGGACAAATCGCCGCGACGTATTTCGGCGAAGACACCGCGTTGCGCTTGGAAGCCGACAATCAACGCGCCAGCGAATACGAGGAACTTGGTCACGTTCGCGACGAACTGGAATTACGCGAAGATTCGCTGACTCGCGCGCGGCGTCACTATGGCGACGATCACATAGAAACCGCAGGCGCGGAGAGCGGCCTAGGCGCCGCCCTGCAACAACTGGGCGACTATAAACAAGCACAGGCGCATTACGAAGCCGCGGAAAAAATCATCGCCAAGAATCCCGACGCGCCGTTTGGCGCGAGCGTAAGAACACTGGTCAATTTCGCGAATGTCTTGCAAGAAATAGGTGACGAGAACGGTGCGCTGATCCGCTATAAAAAAGCCTACGCGCTCGTCGAGTCGCACAAAGGCACCGAGCGTTCGCGCGCCATTATTCTGGCCAACACCGGCAATACCGAATTTCATTTGCGGCATTTCGACGCAGCCGAAGCGTATTTTCAGCGCGCGCTCGACATGCGCGAAGCGGCCGACGGAAAAAATTCGCTCGGCCTCACTTTTTCGCTGGAAGGACTTGGATCGGTGGCGTTAGCGCGTGCGCAATACCAGCCCGCGTTCGATTTTTTTTCGCGCGCCTTGGCGTTGCGCGAATCGGCCGCGCAGAAAGGTCATTCGCAGCACCTGCAATTGATCTCGCTGCGCTTTGGCCTGGCCATGGCGAAGTGGGGACTGGGCGACAGCGATGACGCGTTCGCGCGCGCGCGCGAGTGCGCGGATCGCGTGCACAATTTGATCGCCGGCATCGCGATCAATTTACCCGAACGGCAGAGCGTCGCGTTGCGCGATCAATTGCCGCCCGCGACTGCGCTCGTCGTCACGCTCGCCGCGCAACGGAAAGACCGTTCCAGTATCGAAGTCGCCTGGCAGCTCGTGATGCGCGATCGCGGATTGATCGCGCGCACGGAAGCGCGTCGGATGGCCGAGGCGCGCGCTCGCAACGATCCGGCGCTGGACGGCGTGTGGCAATCGTGGCGCGATGCCAGTACGGCCCTGGCCGAAGGCTGGCTGAAATCCGACGCGGACGAAACGCAAATCCAGTTGTTGCGCGACGCGGCGGAACTCGCCGAGCGCCGTTTCTGGGATCGCGTCGGCAACGATCCCGACAAGGCGCAAGACGATGTCGCCTCGGTCGGCGATCTGGCGCAATCGTTGCCGCGTGACGGCTTGCTAGTCGGTATCGCCGAAGGCGTGGTGCCCGATCCGGCGTGGCCGCTGGTCGCCGGGCGAACGCAGTTGCCGGAACAATGGTTCGCGTTTCGTCTGGCGCCCGACGGCGATCTGGCTCTGATCGATCTCGGACGCATCGAAGCCATCTCTGCGCAAGTGCGGGCCTGGTATGCGTTGTTGAGTTCGCCCAATTCGGATATCGCCGAACTGAATCGGCGCGGCGCGGAACTTTCCGCCGCGCTAATAAAACCATTGCATGTTCGGGACGATAGCCGTTTGTTTTTCGTTCCCGACGGCGAGCTGTTCCGGGCCAGTCTGGCGGCGTTGCCGATGGATGGGAACTATCTCGTCGAAAAAAATATACAAGTACACACGTTGGCCAACGAATCCGATGTGCGGCTTGCAGGCGCGAGCGCGCAGGGCAGAATCGTGCTGGCGGGCGCGCCGTCGTTCGGCACATCGACGGGCATCTCGACGCGGCGGCAGCTTTGCAGCCGCGCCGTCGATGAGGGATTTTCGGCGTTACCGAACGCGCAACGCGAGTTGGACGCATTGCGTGATGTCCTCGATCGTTCCGGCGCGACGGTGACTTTATTGTCCGGCGCCGCGGCGACGAAACAGAATGTGATCGACGCGCTGCCGGGCGCGGGCATCATTCATCTGGCGACACACGGCTTCAGTCTGGATCAAACCTGTTCGCCGTCCGACGGTACGCGTGCGATGACAATCGCTTTGGGCAATGAACCATCGAACGATACGCGTGCGTTTTCGGGTCTCGCGTTCAGTGGCGCGCGCGTGGATCAGAACCGCGATCCGGTCGGCGTGCTGAGCGCGGAAGAACTCGCATCGCTGGATTTATCGCACGCCAA
This sequence comes from uncultured Rudaea sp., assembly GCA_964657965.1. Taxonomy (GTDB): domain Bacteria; phylum Pseudomonadota; class Gammaproteobacteria; order Xanthomonadales; family Rhodanobacteraceae; genus Rudaea. Next base: position 18,775 of record CAZZWP010000031.1, read on the forward strand.
CTGGGTTGTCCTGTCCGCTTGTGATTCGGGATTGGGGCCGATTGGTCGCGGAGAAGGTGTCTTCGGAATGCGTCGCGCAATTCGCATGGCCGGCGCGCAAACCGTCGTGATGAGTTTGTGGGAAGTCGACGACGCATCGACCGCCGATCTGATGCAGGCCTTGTATCGCGCCCGCTTCACGACAAAAAAAGACGTTCCAGCCTCGATTGCGGATGCGATGAAATCCACATTGTCCGCGCGGCGCGCCAACGGAATGTCCGATCATCCGTATTATTGGGCGGCCTTCATCAGCGAGGGCGGTTGGCACTGAGGGCGGCTGGTCTGGTGAAGGCTTCGAGCAAATTGCACATGATGCAGCGCGAAAGTTAAATGGCGCATTTGCCGGTATCATTGGCGGCAGAGAACAGGAGCGGGCACGTGCCCAAAGTTTCAAGTACGGCGGTCACCTTCGAAGTTCAGTCCACGCGCACCGGAACGGTGACGACAGTGACTGAGCGTCAACTTTATCGCGTCACGAAAGTGAGCGGAAAGTTTGTGCGCGCGCCGTTGACGAGCGTGCTGTCGAGTTCCTGCGGCCGCTCGCTTCAGCGCATCAGCAGTACCGCGTTCGAGTGCAAGCTAACGGGCGAACGTTTCGCGATTTTGGCTACCGCCTCGAGCATTCGCAAAGCGGCCGGCCGGTCGTAGCCGAGGGCGCGTCAAGCGATCTTGCACGGAATGACGGCGTCTTCATCGAATCCGTAAACCGCACAGAGCCGGTGATAACCATCGGCGATGATCACTTTGCCATTGGCGATATCGCGCACGAGCAACAACGGCGATAGCGCTTTGCCTTTCAGGATTTTTCGCTTGTCTTTTTCGACGTGCGAATTGCTGACGCCGAGGAGCGACAGCGATGACGCCCGAAAGATATCTTTCGCCTTGAACGATTTGATCTTGGCCACCTTAAGTTTGGTGATGATTTTCATTACGCCGCTATTGGGATAGATCAAATTCAAATACGACTGCGCGGCCGGGTAATCGTGTTCTTCCACATCGGCCAACCACGTCGGCGATGCTATGCGTTTCGTTACCATCGGAAACCTCCTCGCTGAACGAACAGGCCGCAGGATACGGCGACGCGATCCTACTGCGAATTATCGTTGGTTCGTCTAAATTCTCGGCGAATCAGCACGGCCTCGCGCTGCGTGATCGGTTTAGCGCCGTTTTCTAAAGCGATCGCGCGCATGTCTTGATTGATGTCGAAATGGTCGCCCTGATGCCAGCGTTCGTGCAGACCGATGATCTGCGCCATCGCGCGCAATTCGTCATCCGTATCGGCGAGCATGTGCGACATGAGCATGCCTCGAAAGGGAAGTCGGGCGTTGTCGACATAAACTGCCATCGTTCGCTGATTTTATGCTGAAGCGCGACGTGTATTCATCGCCGCGACGTTTTGGCTCACAATGTCACGCGAACGCGGCAAAGGACATGTAGCGAATGAGCAAAGAGGTAGCGCAACGGATGTTGCCCTGGTTGGTGGCGGTCGCCTTTTTCATGCAGTCGCTCGATACCACGATCCTCAACACGGCGATTCCGGCCATCGCCGCCGCGTTACACGTGGCGCCACTCAGCATGAAGGCCGTGATGGCGAGTTATACGCTCAGTCTCGCCGTCTTCATTCCCATCAGCGGCTGGGTCGCGGATCGATTCGGCACTCGTCGCGTGTTCGCCGCGGCGATCGGATTTTTCACGCTCGGCTCGTTTCTGTGCGGCGTCTCGAACAATATCCACCTGCTCGTCGCATGCCGCATCATTCAAGGGTTTGGCGGCGCGATGATGGTGCCGGTCGGGCGCCTCACCATGGTGCGTACATTCGCGAAATCCGAACTCGTGCGCGCCATGAGTTTCGTGGCGATTCCGAGCCTGATCGGCCCGATGCTCGGTCCCGTGGCCGGCGGCGTGCTGATTCACTATTTTCACTGGAGCGTGATTTTTTTCCTCAACGTTCCGATCGGGCTCATAGGTCTGTATCTGGTCTATCGTCATCTGCCGGATTACCGCGGCGAAACGACGCATCGTCTGGATGTCGCGGGCTTGGTCTTGTTCGGTTCCGGCGTCGCGTTGCTGTCTTACGTGCTGGAAGTTTTCGGCGAGCACTTCCTCAGCACGCGCGAAATCGTGGCGTTGCTCGCGTTGTCGCTTGCGTTGCTCGTCGGCTATGGAATCAATTCGGTCCGCATCCGCTATCCGTTGCTGCGCGTGAAGCTATTTCGTCTGCGCACGTTTTTCGCGGCCGTGGTCGGCAGCTTCGTGACGCGACTCGGCGTCGGCGGAATTCCGTTCCTGATGCCGTTGCTATATCAGATCGGTTTGGGGTGGACGCCGATCCAATCGGGTTTGATGATGGTGCCGCAAGCCATCGCGGCGATGAGTTTGAAGCCGTTTATGTCCGGCCTTCTCACACGTTTGGGTTACCGAAATGTCTTGATCGCCAACACGCTGCTCCTCGGCGGGATGATCTTGTCGTTCGCGACCATCGGCAGCGGTACGCCGGTGCCGTTCGTCGTCGCACAAGTTTTTTGTTTCGGGCTTTTCACCTCGATGCAATACACGAGCATGAACACGCTGGTCTACGCCGATGTGACGACGGAAGAAAGTAGCAGTGCCAGCACCATTGCCAGCACCGCGCAGCAATTGTCGATCAGCTTTGGTGTCGCGGCCGCATCGCTGGTCACGGCGATGTTCATCCCGGATCGGTTCAATAATGACCCAGTGCAGATGATCCATGGCATCCATCTGGCGTTTCTCGTTCTCGGCGCGATGACGATCGTTTCAGTCGTCGTTTTCCGGCGCTTGCGCAGCGATGACGGCAATGCGATCAGTCAGCACAAGGCGATCGTGACGGCGGGCTGATGTCAGGCGTCGGCCAGCGCGTCGTGAGATGTCGTCGGCGTTGCCTCGGCGCGCGGCATCCACCTGTTCAATAATTCGACGAGTTCTATTTCCGGCACCGGCTTCGACACCAAATAGCCCTGATATTCGTCGCAGCCGATGTCGCGCAGGAAGTTCAGTTGCTCTGGCGTTTCGACGCCTTCGGCGACCACGTGAAGTCCCAACGCATGACCCATCGCCGTGATGGCGCGCGTAATCGCTACGTCGCCCGGATCGTGCGGCAAATCGCTGACGAACGAGCGATCAATCTTCACGCAGTCGATGGGCCAATGTTTGATGTACGCCAGCGACGAATAACCCGTGCCGAAATCGTCGACGGCGAGCCGCACGCCCATGCTTTTCAGTTCGCTGAGCACGCGCAGCGCGTCGTCGCGGTTATGAACGAACGAGCTTTCGGTCAACTCGAGTTCGATCTGGTTGGCGCCGTAGCCGGCCCGCTGCAGCAGACGCGCGATTTGCGCCGGCAACGACGCGCCGCCGAGTTGCTTGGCGCTGACATTGATCGACATGACGAGTCCGGCGTGTCCGCCGACTTGCAGACGCTGCAATACATTCACCGCTTCGTTCACCACCCATTCGCCGATGCCGACGATGGCCGGCGTCTCTTCGCCGATATGGACGAATTGTGCCGGCAGTAGCGTCCCGCGCGACGGATGGTTCCAGCGCAACAGCGCTTCGACGCCCGCGATTTTGTGCGTGCGCAGGCAAACGCGCGGTTGGAAATGCAGCATGAGTTCCGATTTCGCGACGGCGTTGTGCAGATCGCGCTCGATCTGCCCTTTTTCCGCATCGCCGACCGAATCGAATATTCCCACCGCCGCAACGCGCTGGAGCATTTGACGAAGGCGCGTCGCGACGAAAAGCATATAGCTCAGCACGAGCGCGACGATGCATGACGCCGAGGCGAGTAAATAAGTCCGCTGATACGTCGACGCCGCCTGCAGGATGTCGGACTGCTCATATCCGAAACCGATCGCCACCAATCGCGTTATCGAAATGACCGCCAGGGCGCAAAATAGAATTCGCATGGCGTAACAGGGAGCGCCGCCGTCGCGAATCCGGAACAAGACGCTCGCGCTTGCCGCGTAGAGAATGCTTTGGGTGAGCATCACGCAAAACGCGCGCGCCGGATACGAGCCGTCGGTCGCGATCAACCAGGCCAGGCACAACGTCGCGGTAACGATCAGCACCGACAGCGCGCGATACGCGACGGCGAGACCGGCAAATTTGGACACGCTCGCATACATGAGGAAAAGAGCGGCGAACATCGACACGTTGGCAGCCAATCGCATCAGGCCGACCGATCGCGTTTCTCCTTCACCGAACAGTACGGAACCCACGATCAGCAAGCCGCACGCCCACGCCCATTCCGAAATGCCGCCGACCCAACGAAGCAGGCTGCGCCGAATCAGCGCAATCAAAATGATCGAGCACAACACGCCGCTCAGCCCGATGGCTAGCAATAAAAAAGTCACAGCGAATCTCACACCCTAATCGCGGGAAACGCGCGAACGCGTTTCCGATGACGCGAAATGGTGCGCGCTTTAGTTACAACACACAACTCCCGCCGCGTCGATCCGGCATGCCGCGAGGGGCTTTCAGTCTTTGCCGGCGGTCGGGTTCAGACTGCGTTCGATGGCGTCGACGAGTGCGGTGGCCGAGGTCGGTTTGCGCAGCAGCGCATAACTGCCGATCTTGCGCACCGCATGTTCGACTTCCTCGGTGGGCGTTCCGGAAAAAATGATAACCGGTGGTACGGCGATGCGGTTGTTTGCCAGTCGATCCAGTAACTCGTAAGTCGCTTGCGCGCCGTTGCCGAGATCGAGGTCGAGGATGACCAGATCGAAGTGCGTATCGCCCGTCAGCTCCGCTTCGGCCGATGCGACGGAGTCGGTAATCGTGGTTTGATAATCCATGTGACTGAGCAGTTTGCCGGTCGCCTCGGCCAGCGAGCGATCGTCGTCCACAATGAGCACACGTTGCTTATTCATTCGAGAATCCTTTCGCGTGCGCATCACATTACGCGATGCGCGTTTACGCATGCGTTAAGAACCAAAACCCTTTAGCCGTGGTTATGCCGCGGCGAGATAGCTGGCGGGAACGCGATGCCGACCGATCCACTCGCCGATGACTTCGCGGAAGCAATCGGCATGGTATCCACTCGGTGCCGCGCGCAGAAGGCGATGTGTTTTCTCGATGATCTTTGTTTTCTCGATGATCTTTTCGATCAGGTTTGTGGCGTCTTCGCGCGCATCGGATAGGCGCGACGCGGGACAGGTAATGATGCAGGCAGGAGGGCGTCCCAGACTGTAGGCGACAGTCGCTCGTATATCTTCTGTCGCTGCGGTATCGCTGCTCAGCCAGACGTGCACCAAACCATTCGGGAGCATGTAATCGTGAGTCAGATCGGACGTGCCTCGCATGATTCGTCACCTTGCATTGTGGCGCTTCGTCGCGTCTGGAAGTGCGGAGCAAGCGCCGTGCCTATGGTCATACCCGGAAAATATGACAATCTTGCCATTGCGCCCGTTCAAATCGCACGACAAACCCCCAGGCGGTTTGTGGAAAGTGCAATCTGATCGTCATTTGAGCGTAGGGTTTTCGAGGTCTGATGCGCTACATGCTCACTCTGCTGGCGCTTGCGAATCCCGGCACGCGATTTCCGTCGCGTCGTGGTCTACAATTTGCGTCACAAACGGTAACCGCGTGGAGCTTGTCGACCTGGGGAGGGACAATCCGCACTGATAACGATGGCCGAACAGCGAGCAAGGATATGAAAACCCCGGTGGCCGATTCACCCGACACATCGGCAGCGAGAAGCGCACCCCGCTTCGCCGCGTTATTCGCCTTCTTCGCACGACTTTCGGTCACGAAATTTAACGCGCGGATGGGCATGGTGTTGGATATCGGCGTCAGTCTCGTGCTGGTCGGCGCCGGCCTGCATAGCAACACGCTGGGAACGTCGGTGGCGCTCGTCACCGTTCTGGCAGGACTCATCGTGTTCAGCCTTATCGAGTACGTCTTCCATCGCTGGCTGTTTCACGGCCACGCGAACTCCGCGCGCGACGGCCATGACAAACACCACGCCGATCCTCACGGCTATGACGCGTTGCCGTTCTTTTTACCGCCGCTGGGCATGTTGGCACTCGCCGCATTGTTCGCGTCGATCGCGCCGTGGAGCGTCGCGTTGTTGCTGAGCGGGTCGCTGGCCGCCGGGTACGCGGCGTACGGGGTTGCGCACATGATTATCCACGCGACGCGCTTCCGCTCGCGCTTGGCCGCGAAGTGGGCAGCCAACCATCATATTCATCATCATCATCCCGAGTTTAATTTCGGTGTTACGTCGCCGTTCTGGGACGTCGTGCTCGGCACGCGCTATGTGCCGGCACGCGCCCGAGACGCGCGTACGACGAGATGAATCTCCGCGCGTCGCTTTGGAAACACCATCGCGTCGGCATATTGATCGCGGTGGCCGTCATCATTTCGGTAGCGGTGCCGTTGCTGATCGGTGGCAAGCAAGCGCTCACGCAAATCCGCGAACTGCCGCCCGATACGTATCTCATCCTGTTCGCCATCGTTGCGGTGAGCTGGCTTGCGCGTGCGCTCAAGATGCATCTTCTGCTGAGCCGGCTCGGCGCGCATATTTTCTTCCCGCGCACGTTCGCGATGTCGCTCGCTATCGATTTTGCATTTATCAGCACGCCCGGGGGTGTCGGCGGATACGCGGCGAGCATTTATTGTTCGCGTCGTGCCGGCGTATCGCTCAGCGCGGCGACCACGATTACGTTCATGGATCAATTTCTGGATTTGGCGTTTTTCACGCTAGCGCTGCCGTTTGCGGCGCTGAGCCTGGCGTGGACGCATTTATCCACCACGTTGACGATGCTCGCTTTCGGCGCGAGCGTGCTGGTCACCGTGCTCGTGACGCTGGCGATCGTCATGCACCAGCGCGTGATACGTTGGCTTTGTGGCGACAATTATTTCGCGCGCCGCTGGCCACGCTTGCGGGAGAAGCAACATCGTCTGCAGGCGTTTGTCGAAAATATGAAAACGGATTCTAAGGTGCTCCTGTCGGGTTCGCCGGGTGGTACGGCGCTGTTGCTCGCATCGACCGCGCTGCAATGGATGACACGCTACGGCGTGCTGTGGGCATCGCTCGCGTTACTGGGCCATACCGTTCCGTTCGCATTGACCATGCTGTCGCAATCGCTGATTCTCCACGCCGCCATGTGGACTGGCGTTCCCTCCGGCGGCGGCGGCGCCGAACTGGGCCTCACCGCCGCGCTTTTGACGATGGTGCCGGCATCGATCATCGCCACGGCGTTGATTCTTTGGCGACTGACGACGTTTCATTTGTGCCTCGTCGCGGGCGCGATGGCGATTGCCTGGCTGGCACGATACGACGGATCACGCGTGCCTACCGACGCGCGGACCGATGGGAAAGCACTCGTCACCGATGCCGACGCATCGTCCGAAACGATTGCTTGAATTCGCGTGAGATCACGCCACCGTTGACTCAGCCGGTGAGACACGTTCGTGGTCTCATACACTTCTCGAAGATTGGCGCGATCGCTCGCGCAAAATACTATGTTTTCTTTCGCCGATTCGCCGCAAACATTGCTCGATAGCGAACTCGGTTTGGTTCGCTATTTTCCGAGCTGCCTCCCGGCCGAGGTGGCCATGGCGTCGTTCGAATTTCTTCTCGACAATGTCGCGTGGGAATCGCATCGGCGCCAGATGTACGACCGAGAAGTCGATGTGCCGCGGCTGACCGCGATGTTCGATCTGAATGGGGACAACGTGCCGCCGCCGATCGCGGACGCGCGCGCCGCGATAGACACACTGAGCGATCACCGGTTCAACAGCGCCGGTTTGAATTTGTATAGAAATGGACAAGACAGCGTCGCGCCACACAACGATAAACTTCACACACTCAACAAAGGCGCGCCGATCGCGCTTCTGTCGCTTGGCGCAACGCGCCGATTTACGCTGCGTAGCAAGGAAACGCCGAAGCGTCATCTCGATCTCGACTTGGAACCCGGCAGCATGCTCTTGATGAGTTACGAGACGCAGCTTCACCTCGATCACGGTATTCCGAAGACCAAGCAAGCTGTGGGTCCACGCATCAGTATCGTTTACCGCGATCGTCCGGAAAATTTTCGCGACCGATACTCATTTCACGCGAAAAAATGAATCACGCGTACGGAGCGATCGTTGGCTTGAAACGCTTTATTTGGTTGGCGACGCGGTTGAGCGCGTTCCCACATAGACGCCGATCGCAGCAAGGGCAAAGCCTGCGGCTTTCAACGCGGTGAGCGGTTCGCCGATCACGAAATAGTTCATTACCGCAGTCACCGGCGGCATAAGAAAGAAAAGTGCCGCGACACTGGTCGCCGCGCCACGTTGAATGAGCACGAACAACAATGCAAAACCGCCCACCGAGTTAATTAGAACCAGCCATCCGAGACTTGCGTAAAACGCCGGCGTGCCGTCGTATCGAAAACTTTCGTGAATGGCGAACGGGATCAGTACGATCGCCGCGCATATATGTTGGAGCGCAAGCCCGGCGCGCAGATCGATCGACGATCCGAAACGCTTTTGATACAGCGTTCCGATACTGATTCCAACGAGACCGATGAGGAGCGCGACGTAAGCCGTGAACGGAACATTGCCGACTTCGACTTTGTCTGCCACGACCAGTGCGACGCCGACAAAACCCAGCGCGAAACCCAGCCATTGCGTCGGACGCATCGGTTCGCCGATAAACATCCCGAACATCGCCGTGACGATCGGCATGATGCCGATGACGAGCGCCGCGAATCCGGCACTCGCACCCAGTGCGATGCCGAGATAGACGCCGCCGAATTGCATTGCGAGCGAAAGAAACCCAGTGATCATGCTGTGGCGCGATTCCCGCCACGAGGGCCACGGTTGTTTGGCGAACAGGAAAAACAACAAAACGTAGAGAATTGCGGCGCAGCTGAATCGCAGGGTCAAGAGCGTGAAAGGCCCCGCGTGACCGAGAGCGATTTTTCCAGCCGGATATCCCGTGCACCACAGAAGAACGAAGCTTGTGCCGAGGAGGAGCGATTGCCTTGCGTCGCGTGTTTTTTGCGCGCCTTGACTGGTACTCAAGAAGGAACACCGCTGCAGGATGAACCGAAAGTTTATCCGCAAATTTTTAAAAAGCGTAACTGACAAATAAAAAAGCGCGCGGAGTCTAGTCCGCGCGCTTTTTCACAACACTTTTACGCAGCTCTAGCGTGCTTCATGTCGCGCATTTGCGCGTGGTCGCGCAACACTTGCGGCATGTAACGCTGCGCGATAGTGCGTACGCCCATATCGTCGGATGTTTCCGCCGCATCACGGAAGGCCGCGAGAATCCGATCTTCGAAGGCTTCGAGTTCCGCGATATACGCGTAATTTTTATCCGTGCTCAATTTTGTACGGATTTCCGAATAAGCCTTGCGGATAGAACCGACGAAGGTTCCTTCGTCGTCCTGTGGAGCCTTGTCCGGGTCTTTCGCGACAACCGCCGTCTTTAAATCGCTAGCGATGGCGCCTTTGGTTTTGGCCATTTGCGAAAAGAGCGTCTTGAGATCGGGACGCTGAACATTGGTCGCGGCTTCTTCATAGAACTTCTTGCCGTCGTTCAGCACTTCGATCAGATGATTAAGCGTTGTTGTGTCGTTTGCCATGGTGCACCTCTCGTCTGGTTGATAGAAAAAAATAGTGAGCGGTTTGGCTGTCCACTATTCGTGCCACGCCAAAGTGCAAGCTAAAACGTCGATAGCGATGGGTTAGAACTATTACCGCTGCAACTTGCATGAATGTGCGCACTGATCACATGCACAATGCGCGCGCCAACTGCTAACGGAAAGTATACAAATACACATCGGTTTGTCGTTCGTGCAAGTCGCGGAGCAAACGACCGTCGTCGTTGCAATCTGCAATTTTAGTTCTAGGAAGACCACGTAATTCGCGGTCGCAGTGCCTGGTTATTTGGCACGATGATTGAACCTCTTGCAGGGCAGCTTTTGCTGCCTACGCAAATGACGTGCGTCGAATTAACC
>CAZZWP010000032.1:0-20036 GCA_964657965.1 uncultured Rudaea sp.
ATCCCGATTGCGTGATCACATAGGAAGTGCGATCCGACCATCCGGGCTTGAGTTTCAACAACGCGTCGTATTCTTTCGCGACTTTCGCCCCATCGTCGGCAGCGACAGGAAACTTACCGCTGCAGTGTTCGGTTTCTTTCGAGAAATCAGCGAGATCATTCACGTTACCCGCGGTCACACCGATCACGGTAGCGTTCGCGGCCTTGAATTGATCGATCGATTCCGAGAACAGATGCGCTTCGACATTGCATCCGGACGTATGCGCGGCGGGGAAAAAGTAGACGACGACCGGACCTTTTTTCAGCGCGTCGGCGAGATCGAACGTAAACGGCTGGCCGGCAAGGTAAGCCGGCAATTTGAATTCAGGCGCTTTATCGCCGACCTTCAATTCAGCGATAGCCGCACTCGAAAAAGCGAAAATACCGAGGCTGACGGCGAGGGCGAGTTTGTGCAGGTTCTTCATCTGGATAACTCCAACAGGTGGATGGTGCGGAATGTACACGTCAAATGCCTGATGAGGGCGTGAAACCGCGCGATTTAAAAAGAGACCGGAATCCCCATATTGGCTTTCATAGACAAAGGAGCCTAATCATGACCCAGTATCGCAAGACACCGGAGGCCATCGCCGCGCTGACGCCGGAGCAGTTTCGCGTGACGCAGGAAAACGCGACGGAACGGCCGGGAACGGGTGAGCTGCTCGATAACAAAGCACCGGGGATTTATGTCGACATCGTGTCGGGCGAACCGCTGTTTGCGTCCTCGGATAAATTCGAATCCGGGTGCGGATGGCCGAGTTTTACCAAGCCGATCGAGTCCACGAATGTAAAAGAATTGAAGGACACTGCGTACGGCATGGTCCGCACGGAAGTCCGATCCGCGGGCGGAGACAGCCATCTGGGCCATGTGTTCAATGATGGGCCGCGCGATCGCGGTGGTTTGCGCTACTGCATCAATTCGGCGTCGCTGCGTTTTGTGCCTCGCGAGGAAATGCAGGCACAGGGCTATGGCGACTATCTCGATCAAGTGGAGGACATTCGATGAGCACTGAACGCGCGATTCTCGCCGGCGGTTGTTTCTGGGGTATGCAGGAATTGATTCGCAATATGAAAGGTGTGGTATCGACACGCGTCGGTTATTCCGGTGGCGACGTCAAGAACGCCACCTATCGAAATCACGGCACGCACGCCGAAGCGATCGAAGTGATTTTCGATCCGGCGGTGACGACCTATCGACAGTTGCTGGAATTCTTTTTCCAGATCCACGATCCGTCGACGCGTAACCGTCAAGGCAACGATCTGGGTACGAGCTATCGTTCGGCGATTTACTACACGTCGCCCGAACAGGAAAAAGTTGCGGAAGACACAATCGACGACGTGAATGCGTCGGGTCTCTGGCCGGGCAAGGTCGTTACGGAAGTGGAACCGGCCGGCGATTTTTGGGAAGCCGAGCCCGAACATCAGGATTATTTACAGCAATATCCGAGCGGCTATACGTGTCATTTCCCAAGAGCGGGCTGGCGACTGCCAGTGCGATCAAACGTGGTGGCATCCTGATTTTTTCACTTAAAAATTAATATAATTTATATATTTACATGATCTATCTCTTGTAAATTAACACTGCGAGGCATCTTTTTTTTGAAAATAAAACGGCGACCCGGAAAATAGGCCGCCGTTTTTTAATTACGACACTCGTCAGTGTTTTTTCAAGAAACCGGCTGTCACCGACTCGGCCAATTGGTCAGGCGGCAGCAGGCCCTGACTGAGAATGAAATCGTTCAGCGCTTTCAGATCGAAATTCTTCCCGGAAGCGATTTCGACGGCGGTGCGTAATTCCAACAGTCGCGTGTAACCGTAGAAATACGCCGTCGCCTGGCCCGGCGAGCGGAACGTAAACCGATCGAGTTCTTCACGCGCGAATGCTTCGGACAAACCTACATCGTTGACCAAAATATCGTGTGCGCGATCGCGCGTGATCATGCCAAGATTCAACATCGGATCGAGCATCGCACGCGCCGCACGAAGTAGACGCAATTGCAACGCGATCATCTGTCCGTCCGACGGTTCATAGGGAACCATCATGAATTCCGCATAGAGTGCCCAGCCTTCGACGTTCACGCTGTTGAACGCGAACAGCGAACGCGCGAGCGATACGCCGTGTTCGACCATCGCGGAGAATTGCAGTTCGTGCCCGGGGCGGCCTTCGTGAGCAGTGAGCGTCCACGCGCAGGCTTTGCAGGTGAAGTCGTCGTATACCTCGCTCTTGCCGTCGCCCGTTGGTGGATTGCCGAGCGGCAGCACGAAACTGCCGCGTTCGCCATGATTGTTGACGAGTGCCGGCGGATCCATGTGCGGCGCGGGTTGCGACGCGCTTTCGGCTTCCGACGCTAGACGCATGATCATCGCGCGCTGCGGCAGGGAGACGATGTTCTGCTCGCGGATGATCGCTTCGATTTTGCCGATCACGTCGTGGTAATACGGTTCGATGGAATCTTTGTCGAGCTGTTGTTTCTTCAACGCTTTGAGCACATCGCGATAGTCGGTTGCGGTGATGCCTTGGGCTTTCGCGACAGTCGGCGCGAGCACCTGCATCTGCGCGCGCGTTTCCATGAATTCGAGATCGGCCTTTTTGATCAAATCCTGTGGGCTGATGTCCAGTCCGACTTGTTTGAGATTGTCGGCATACAGCTCTGGCGGCAGGCGAAAGTCGGTGCGTGCGTGCGGCAATACAGTCGACTTCACCCATTCATCATGCGCCGCGAGCTGTTTCTGGAGCGTATCGAGCGCTTGGTCGGCGCCGTCGATTTTATACTTTGTATACAATTTGCGGACGCCGTCGACATAGCGTGCCGAATTGGAAAGATTCTGTTCGACTTCGGCTTTGTAAGGGCCGATCAGTTTCGGATCTTTCAGTTTCGCGTCGAACAGTGCTTCGGCTTCCTTCGTCACCGGTGTGCAGCCAGCGGTCACGCCGACGTAGCACTGCAGACGCTTCAACGCCAACGCGCGGCGTTCCGGCGCCACTTGATCCTGCAGCAACGCGAATTCGCCTTGGAAGATCGTCTCACCGATATCCTCGTACGGCAGCATGTATTTCTCTTCGAGTACGCTTGAATCGATGCGCCGTTGCGCGGTCTTGATCATGATTTGCAAGTCTTGTTTGACGTCGGCGTCGGACTCGCTCGCCAGTTTTTTCTGTAGCTCGGCGAGTGCTGCTTTCATCGCCGTGCGTTGCCGCTCGACAATGCCGGGCTTCAAGTCGATCACTTTTTCGTCGTAGCCGCTCAAGCCGATGCGCGAGGCGAATTCCGGATGCAATTCCGCCATCGTTTTCAACAGCACTTGCGCATTGGCGTTGCTGCGTTCGACCCATGCGGGTGGCGGTGTGGCGGCGGGCTCCGCTGCCGACAGCGCGGTAGCGTAGGCAAAACAGAAGAGGGCAGCAGAACCGATGCGGCGTTTGAGCATTGCGAAGTCTCCAAGTTGAATGGTAACTATACTCAACAAGCGCGAGATAGCGACGCTCCAAAAGTCATGGATAGGCGAACGAGTGCCTCCAATATCGAAGGTCAGCGCGTCAAACTATCCAACCGTTCCAGCAATTCGATCTGACTGGGCAAGATTTTTTTGCGTGCCTGCGCCATCGTCATCCATTCGGCTCTGTCGACCTCGGGGAATAACTGCATGCGTCCGCTACGCGGTGGCCATTCCGTCTCGAACGTATTGCTGCGCAACGTGGCGGTGTCGAACTGGCCTTCGACAGCATACGCAATCACGCGCTTGCCGCCTTTCTGGGTTATCTCGCCCAGCGGAATAAGCGGTTCGCCAGGAGGGGAGCCCATTTCTTCTTCGAATTCGCGTCGTGCGGCGGCGATCGGTTCCTCGCCGATGTCGAGTTCTCCCTTCGGAATGCTCCACGCGCCATCGTCACGATTTTTCCAGAATGGACCGCCCGGATGCGAAAGCAAAACCAGCAGCTCACCGTCGCGTCGCTGGAACATCAAAATCCCGGCACTGGTTTTTCGCATGCGCGCATGATGCTACGAATTCACTTCGAGGGTAGCTCGAAACCGTTGCCGTAGATTTCGTTGGCGGCGAACAATTCGCACGTGCCGGTTTCGATTGCCGTCCCGCCTGATCCTGTTTGCCCGCCACAAACGAGTACTTTTCCCGATGCCAACCGCGTTGCCGTGTGCTGTGCGCGGCCGGTTGCCATCGCGCCCGTCGCGCTCCATGAATTCCCAACCGCGCTATAAATATCCGCCGACGCGAGGCTCGATGTCGTCGCGCCGCCGGTTACCAGCACATCGCCTGAATTCAGTAGCGTCGCTGTGTGAGCGTAGCGCGCGCTCGACATCGTGCCGGCGGACGACCAATGATTCGACGAACTGTCGTAAAGTTCGGCGGTCGCAATCGGACTGGTGTTGTACCCGCCGGCGACGAGCGCCTGGCCTGACTGCAGTACGCTCGCGGTAAACAAATAACGCGCCGTTGTCATGGAAGGAAACGGTCCGATCCATCCGGTCGTCGCGCTGTACCCGGCACCGGTGGCGAGCGGATTGTTGTTCGCATCGATTCCGCCATACGCGATCGCGTAGTTAGGACCGGGCAAATAAAACCCCGCCGCCAGCGCACGTGCACCGCCGCCGGGCGCGATGCCGGCGCTGGTCCATGCGTTCGTGGATGGATCGTAGAGCTCGGCTGAACTGCTCGGCGTCGTATTGTCATCCGCCGTAAATCCGAACAGCACAAGCACTTTGCCCGACGCCAGCAGTACCGCAGCATGACGCGCGCGTTTGGAAAGCGGTGTTCCCGCCGATGACCAAGTGCCTGTCGCCGGGTCGTAAATTTCCGCAGATCGCAGCGTGGTCGGCCCATCGCTCCCGTCGACCACCAGTACTTTGCCTGAGTTGAGTAGTGTCGCCGTGTGATATTCGCGCGCGGCCGACAATGATCCGGTCGTTGTCCACGTGTCGGTCGCCGGATCGTACAGTTCGGCGCTCGCAAGAATGTCGTCGATCGTGCCGCCGCCGGCGACGAGCACTTTTCCATTCTGAAGCAATGTAGCGGTGTGACCGAAGCGCGCTTGATGCATCGATGCGGCGGGGGAAAATCCATCGGCGCGACACGCCGAGCTGGCCGCGCAGGCGATCACGGTGAAGGCGAACAGCGCAACGGAACGATTCATGGCACCGCGACCTTTAGATCATGCGCGAGAAATCACGCGATATCGTTGTCTGCGTAAAAGAGAATCGTTTGGTCTCAACACGCATAGTGACGGGCTTGACGTCGTGCAAATCGCAGGCAGCCGAACGATCGAGCAAATATCGCGCATGCGCGTCGGAAATCCGTTTATGATCCTTCTCGACATGACAGGAACGGGGGTTCGAGTCTGGTCGCTGGAGGCACGTCGCCTTCGGCCGGCGTCGCTGCGCGGCAGTGACGTCAGGCTTACCATCGCCAGCTCGCCGATGCATGATGATGCGGCGTCGAGACAAAGTGTTGACCGGCGCGGTGCTTGCGGCGCTGCTGGGCGTGACTGTCCTGTTCAGCGTCATCGTGTGGCTGTTCTGGCGAGAATCGGTTGCATCCGAAGAAACTTACGAGGGCGGCTTGGCGACGACGCTGGGCCAGCGCACCGAGGGCATCTTCGTCGACACGCGCGACATGCTCGATGCATTCAACAAGCTCGATTCCAAACGCTGTTCGGAACAACATCTGCAATCGCTGCGTGACGCGGCGGTGTCGCGACCGTTCGTGCGCGGCATCGGTTATTGGCAGGCTGACGAACGTTTGTGCGGCGTCGGTTTCTTGCCGGAGGCGGGACTCAAACCGTCGCGCGCGGATCACATTTACGACAACGGCGTTATCGCCTGGTGGCCGAGCAAGGAAACCGAAGTCGGCGGCGTGCAACTTTTTCTGATGCGTTTCGGCGATCACGATGTCGCCATCGATCCGCGGCTGTTGCTCGATTTCGAATCGTCACCGCAGCGGCAGGCGGGTTTGTGGGTGGAAAAGTTGCGCATGTCTTCCGTGCCATTGAATGCGGTGTTTCCACCAGTGGAATCGATACCGATGGGCATCACGGTCGAGAACGACAACGGCGTCGTCGTGTCGCACTTCGCGCGCAATGAAGTGTTGCCGATCGACGTCGTCGCGCGCGAACCGATCGGGAATTTCTGGAGTCGACACGGCGCGCTTCTCGCGATCGGCATCGTGCTCGGGATCATGACCGTCATCGGCTGGGTGGACATCGTGACGCGTCTGTCGCGTCGTGAACTCGAACCGTCAACGGAATTGAAACGTGCCATCGTGGCGAGCGAAATCGCGGTGCATTACCAACCCGTGATGGATCTTCGGACGAACCGGTGTGTGGGAGCCGAGGCGTTGGCGCGCTGGCAGACACCCGACGGAAAATGGGTGAGCCCCAACGTTTTTATTCCGATCGCCGAAAAAGCGGGGCTGATTCAGGAACTGACGTTATGCGTGATGCGCATCGTCGTGCGCGATCTCAAGAATATTTACAAGAACGGCGGCGTCACGAGTATCAATTTAAATCTTTCGCCCGACGATTTGCTGAACGATCGCGTGGCGCACGAGCTTGAAGTCGCTTTGAAGCAAGCGGGATTGCCATCGAACGCCGTGAAACTGGAAATCACCGAACGCGCGTTGGTCAACGCGGATTCGGCGCGCACCTTGATCGGTGAACTGCGCGGGCGCGGTCATGAAGTCGCGATCGACGATTTCGGCACGGGTTATTCCAGCCTGTCGTATCTGCAGTCGTTCGAGTTGGATGTGTTGAAGATCGATAAATCATTTGTCGACGCCATAGGCACCGGTGCCGCGACCAGTCATGTGATCGTGCATGTGATCGACATGGCGAAATCGCTTGGATTGAAAACGGTTGCCGAAGGGGTCGAAACGACACAGCAGGCACAATGGCTGATCGAGCACGGCGTCAATTATGCGCAGGGTTACTTGTTCGCCAAGCCGTTAGCGCTGCCCGACTTTCTCGTTTTTTTTCGCGCCCGGCGCGACAGGATTTAAAGAATGCACGTCCAATTTATCGGTAAGGCACATTCACTAGTAATCGTCGGCACGTGTTTGCTGGTGGCGTCTTGCGCGCAACAACCGACAAAACCGGTATCGACGCCGTCGCCTTTAGAAAAAACAACGGCGCCGGTTCAACCAACACCGACACAGCCCACGGCGAAACCGAAGCCCAAACCAAAACCACCAACGCCCGCGACGGCGACGAAACCCGAAACGCCCGACACCGAACCTGCATCGTCGTCTGTTGAAGGCCTCGAGCAATCGAAAGTAGGTTATTACTTCGACACATTGCAGGGTCGCCTGCGTCAGCTCGCGAATCAAAATTTCGTCGTGAGCCGACATGACAACACGATCACGATCGATGCCACGCACAGCGTTCAGTTCGACCGCGAAAACACCGTGACGTCATGCACGCCCATTGCGCCGCTTGCCAAGGCGCTCGTGGAATATCGCATGACGCACGTGGTCATCGATGTCGCTGCGGATGCTGGTGACGCGCCAAGTCTCGGGCGGGCGAAGTCGAAAAGCGAAGCGGTCGCAAAATGTCTTGTGGATGCCGGCGTCGGAAGCCGACGAATCGCGCCGAAAGGCATTCCGGGCGCGGTGCAGACGATCACGTTGCGCATCGAGCCGACCGTGCGCCACCCCTAACGCGCGGTTGTCGGCTGCGTTTTCCGCCCCAATATCTCAGGCAATCTCGATTCAGGATTGCCGATGATTCCCTTGTCCGTTCTCGATCTCGCGCCGATCACCGAAGGCAGCGACGCGACACAGACGTTTGCCAATACGCTTGATCTCGCACGCGCCGCCGAACGCGCGGGGTATCGCCGCTATTGGCTTGCCGAACACCACAACATGCCGGGTATCGCCAGCGCGGCGACGGCCGTGTTGATCGGGCATGTCGCCGGCGGCACGTCGACGATTCGCGTCGGTTCGGGTGGCGTCATGTTACCGAATCACGCGCCGCTGCAAGTCGCCGAGCAATTCGGAACGCTCGCGTGCCTTTATCCGGACCGCATCGATCTAGGCCTCGGTCGCGCGCCCGGCACCGATCAGGCCGCCGCGCGTGCGCTTCGCCGTTACTACGCCAACGCGGACGAATTTCCGGCCGACGTCGTCGAATTGATGCGCTACTTCGATCCGCCACAACCCGGGCAGACCGTGCGCGCCGTTCCTGGCGCCGGTATCCATGTGGAAATGTGGATTCTCGGATCGAGCTTGTTCGGCGCGCAGCTCGCCGCGGCGTTGGGATTGCCGTACGCATTCGCTTCGCACTTTGCGCCGGACGCGTTGGAGCAGGCGATTTCGATTTATCGCCGCAGTTTCAAACCATCGCCGCGATTGGCGCAACCGCACGTGATGTTGGCGTTGAACGTCGTCGCCGCAAATTCGGATGATGAAGCACGGTGTCTTTTTACGACGCAACAACAGGCGTTCGTCAATCTGCGTCGCGGCAAACCCGGACTCGTTCCGCCGCCACTCGACTCCGGCGACGCGATGCTCACGTACTGCACGCCTGACGAAAAAGCCAATGTCGATCGCGCGCTCGGCTGTGCCGTCGTCGGCTCGCCCGCCACCGTGAAACGCGGGATCGAATCATTTATCGCAAAACATCAGCCCGATGAGTTGATGCTCACCGCCAATATTTTTGATCACGCCACGCGCGTGCGATCGTTCGAACTGGCGATGCGGGCGACGAGTTAACCGTGTTTAGCGAAAAGCTTGTTGCATAGCGCGCCGAGCTTTTTCGCGTTGTCGTCATCGTTCGCCGAAACCATCGCCTTATCGCCGATGGGGCCGTTTTTGTGGATGAGTTCCGCTTCGCAAACCCAATCGCCCTTGCGCGCCATGATGTTGATTTCTTTCGCGTCGGGGATATTCGATTCAACCGTCCCGAAACTGACGGCGTCGTCTCCTACACCGGGCAGCGGACTGTGCTTGGTGTTGAATTGCAGCATGGTCGAATAGAACTGCTGCGCGGATTTTTTTAGCGCGATATCGATGAATGCGCTGAATGATTGCCCGGCGCCCAACTCGCATCCCTCGCCGGGCATCGATCCCTGCATCGAATAGTGATTGACGGATACGGTACCGTGGATTAATTCGGCGGCGTCCTGCGGAGACAGATCGCCATCGCACGGCGTCGGCGGTCCCTTGTAATTGTCGCCCAGCGGATTGTTTGCGAGGGCACCCGTGGCGCTGGTGGGCGATGACGGCGAGCAGGCGAAAAGTGCCGCCAATGTCACTGCGACACAGGCCGATATCGTGATGGACCGATAAAACGTCTGCAACATTGCCATGTCTATTCTCCCGTCATTTGCACAGGTAACGATATTCGGCGAGATTTGCTGACACGTGGGATTCAGTTGGACTCGTCTAAATTAAAATCTCTGCAAGGAGAGTAGGGTTGATGGCAAAGGCGCGGCAGCCAATCGGTATCCCAACGCAGACCGCGACGACATTCCATATCGGCTGCGCGGGATGGTCGATTCCTAAAGCGTTTCTGGGCGAATTCCCCAGCGAGGGCTCGCATCTGCAGAGGTATTCGGCGCGGCTCGGCGCCGTCGAAATCAATTCATCGTTTTATCGACCGCACCGACGATCGACCTACGCGCGGTGGGCCGACAGCGTCCCCAAGCATTTTCGATTTTCGGTGAAAATGCCGCGCGCCATCACCCACGATGCGCGCTTGATTGCGTCCGGCAAACTGCTCGATCGATTCTTCGCTGAGATCGCCGCGCTGGAACGAAAACTGGGATGCGTTCTCATTCAACTTCCGCCGAGCCTCCGTTTTGACCGCATCGTCGCGCGGCGATTCTTGCGGGCTTTGCGAAGTCGTTTCGACAGTTCTTGCGTCATCGAGCCGCGCCACGCAACGTGGTTCGACGACAACGCCAACGAATTGTTGGTGAAATTTGATGTCGGCCGCGTCGCCGCGGATCCGGCTACCGTACCTGCTGCTGCAATCCCAGGCGGCGGCAAGAATGTCGTTTACTTCCGGCTGCATGGAAGTCCAAAAATATACTATTCCGACTACGGGGCCGCCTATTTGACAGCGCTTATCGGTCAGCTCCGAGCCGCAGGAGAAAAAGCGGGCGACGTGTGGTGTATTTTCGACAACACCGCACTCGGTTTCGCTACCGGCAACGCACTGAACGTGGCGACAGCGCTGCGCCAACGCCGCTGACCCTTGCGCCGGCGCGCCGTCGTCCCCACAATTTGGATATGACTTCTGGACGCGTTTAAATGGCAACCGGTTGGGCCGGCGACAACGCCGTAAATGATCAAATCGATGCGACGATCGCGGACGCGATCAAGCGCGTGCGCAGTCGCGCGCCGAAAGGTCCAAGCCTTACACATTGCGAAGAATGCGACGTAGCGATTCCGGCCGCGCGTCGCAAAGCCGTGCCCGGCGTGCGTCTCTGCGTGACGTGTCAGGCCGCACATGATGAAAGTGAATCGAACTTCAGCGGCTACAATCGCCGTGGCAGCAAGGATAGTCAGCTGCGTTGACGGTTGCGCGTCGGCGTCACCGATGTGCTTCGATTGCCTGCATCAACTCGATGCTTCTTGGTGCCGCTAATCCACCGAAGTGCGCGTCAACTTTTTCTAGTGATGTCTCGGCCGACGCAACGTCGCCGTTAGCTATCAAGGTAGCCACCGAATCCAACTCGTGTACAACGTTATCTTCAATACGCTTCATGCAACGACTCGATTCGCGCGCATCCGCGGGCTCGGGATTGTCTAGCTTCATCAATGCGCGACCGAGCGACGCGGAATCCGCAATCTCGTGTCCGACGAACGGTATTGAAATGTCCTCGACATTCGCGACACACCATTCGCGCATCGAGCGCATGCTGCGCAGGTCTTGATCCAGATGGTCGCGATCATTCTTACCGGTCAAATACACGACGTGCGTTCGCTGTTGGAATTGCCGAAATAAATCGGTCGCGGGAATTGAGATCTGAGTGTCGCCGATCGGATCACTGCCGGCATCTAGCAGTGCGCCGCGAAATAGATCAGGAAAGGCGAGCGCGAGACGCAGCGCGACCCGCGAACCACCTGAAAAACCGCCAACGTAAATGCGCGATGGATCGATCGAATATTTCCGCATGATGTTGAATGCCGCAAGCAGCGCAAGCGGTTCGCGCCGATTGATCACGTTTTCATCGTTGCCGGAGTTGGCGGCAGTCACGAAAATCAGCGCACGTTTGTCCAGCGCGGGGAGCCATTGCTGCGGGACCTTCGCTTCTTGCCACGGCGCAACGAACACGAGCAACCCATAACCGTCCGGAGGACGCGTCGTCGGCACGTAGATGGAGAACCGTTCTTGGGCCAGATCGATCGATTGATCGCGCATGTTCTGACCCGATTCGGCGAGCTTCGTTTGCAATCGTCGTAGCGTCAGTGGAGACACCACGCGATGCGTCAGTTCGGTCGCGCTCGACAGCGGTGAATAGCTCTCGAACGCAACGTCGGATTGCAATCCTGCAATGTCGGCCGCATGGGCGCACGGTAAAAACACAAGCGCAAACACAGCGATTCGCCACACGGCAGGCATGAGTGTTTTCCCTAAGACGGCCGAGAAAATTTTTCTGTATGCAGGGTGAATGATCCGGCGATGTTTAAGCGCCAGTCGGTGTGATGAACCCGCCTGAACTGGATTTCAGAACGTTAATCATCTGCGTACAGATCGACGCTATGCTCCGCGCCGAGTGTTACGACGACGTAAAAAAGTTCTGAATATTTTAGGAGGCGTTATGCGAGGGAATCGGAGCGGTTTGAAATCACATTCGTGTTCTAAACGCGTGCTCACCTATGCGCCGCTCGCGGTCGCGGTGTTGCTCGGCCTCGCGGGACAGGCAGACGCGGCAAATATTGTCGTCAACAGTGCGGACGCGGTAAGTGAAACCGGTGTGTGCACCATAGTAGACGCGGTCACCGCATTGAACACGCAAATCGCCATGAACGGTTGCGCGGCGGGCGACGGAAATAACGACACGATCGATCTGACAGGATTCACCACGCCCACAACAATTTCGTTGACGCAGGCAATGGCAGGTACCGGCCACGCACTCGTGATTTCCAATAGCGTGACGATCAACGGCGGCTTGAATGGTCAGACGCCGCTCGTCACGTTAGAACGCAGCACCGTATCGGGCACCGATTTTGGATTGATCGAAACGGGCGCGCCCGTGACGATCAACGGTCTGACACTCAGCAACGGCTCGTCCGGCAGTTACGCCGGCGGCGCGATACTCGCCGGCGCCTCGCTGACGTTGAACTATTGCGTGATACAGAACAACACGAGCGGCGGCGCGGGCGGCGGCATCGCGGCGTCAGCCGGGCAATTGTCGATCGCGCATTCGACGATCACGGGCAACACAGCCAACAACGCCGGCGGTGGTATCGAATCGAATGTTTCGGTGCAGATCTACTACTCGACTGTCAGCAACAACTCGACACTTTCCGGAACGGCTCAGATCAATGGCGGCGGCGGCGTGTTTTCGAGCGCCGCGTTGCATTCACGCAATACCACGTTCGACGGCAATACATCGGCGTCGTCGGGCGGTGCCTTGTATCTTGCGAACGGTGCGAACATCGACGGATCGACCATCAGCAACAACATGGCCTCGAGCGGGTCGGGCGGCGGTATTTTCGCCACCACGACGGCAATCAATGTGGGCACGTCCACCGTCAATGGCAATCACGCGTCCGTCAACGGCGGGGGTATCAATGGCGGACCGGTCAATTTGACCAATTCGACCATCACCGGCAATACGGCGGGCGGGATCGGCGGCGGTGTCTTGGCTGATACGCTGGCGGCGACGTATGCCACGGTCGCGTTGAACAGTTCGACAGGCGCAGGTGGCGGGGTGAATTTCGCCAGCGGAGCGGACAGTCAGGCCACGATCTTCTACAGCAATACCCCGAACGATCTGGCCACCACGGGCACGACAGCGATGACGGGTCAATACAATATCGTAGGCGTGTCGACTGCGATGACACCAATGGATACGCGCGCGTGCGACCCGAAGCTCGACGCACTTGCAAACAATGGTGGACCCACGCTGACAATGGCGCTGTTAACGGACTCGTGCGCGATTAATACGGCGTCCGATACGCCATCCGTGTCAGTCGATCAGCGCGGATTCGGCAGACCCTCGACAGCGTCGGCGAACGCCGATGTCGGCGCTTTCGAATCCGGCGCGACCAGCCCCGACGTTATCTTTTCGAACGGGTTTGAACCGTAAACGCTTCATCGCGCGCCGCCAGAATTAAACGGCCTTAATCTGGCGGCGTCGCGCCGAGTATCCGATCTACGCTAATCTGGCGGCATGAAAAGCCGCACCGCATTCGGCCAAAACACGCTTGACCGCGAGTATTTCGTCTCTCCGGAGATTTTCGAGCAAGAGCACGAACGCATCTTCTATCGTTCGTGGCTGTTGGCGGGACACATCTGCCAGCTGGAAAAACCGGGAAGCTATTTTCTCTACGAGCTGCGGCGCGAAAGCGTGATCGTGTTGCGCGATGCGAACGGCGACATCCGCGCGTTTCACAATCACTGCCGTCATCGCGGCAGCCGGCTTTGTCGCGATGCGCACGGAACGCTGGGCAATGCCATCGTGTGTCCCTATCACGCGTGGAGTTACGAACTCGACGGCACGTTGCGCAGTGTGCCTGCGATGAGCGAGGTCGCTGGATTCGACGTCTCCGCCTATCCATTGCATCCGGTCGGCCTCACGAATTGGGAAGGTTTCCTGTTTATCAATTTCGAGAAGACGCCGCAGCCATTCGCATCGGCGTTGCCCGGTTTGAGCGGGCGATTCAAATCGTGGCAGGTATCCGAATTACGCGCTGTCGATCGCCGCATTTACGACGTGGACGCCAACTGGAAAATGTTTGTCCATAATTTCAGCGAGTGTTACCACTGTCCGCTGGCACACCCGCAGTTGAATAAGCTCACGCCGTTCCGTAATACAGAAAACGATCTCGACGAAGGCCCGGTGCTTGGCGGCCCGATGTGGATGAGCGATCGCAACGGCAGCATGACCGTGGACGGCAAACGCTGCGCGCCGCCGTTCAAGGGATTAACCGATGAAGAACGCGCCCGTGTATACTATTATACATTGTTTCCTGGCGCCTTCCTGTCGTTTCATCCCGACTATGTGATGGCTCACCGTCTGATCCCCTTGGCCATCGATCGCACGCGCATCGTTTGCGAATGGTATTTCCATCCAGATGCCATCGCGTTGCCCGACTTCGATCCGTCGCCGGCGGTCCAGTTCTGGGACACGACGAATCGGCAAGACTGGGATCTGTGCGTCAATGCCTACCACGGCGTCGCCTCGCGCGCGTGGGTTGCGGGTCCTTATTCGGAACTGGAAAGCCAGCTCGCCGCGTTCGATCGGCAATATTTGAACGTCATGAACATGAAGCCCGCGCAAGCGATGGCGCGTGGCGCCTGATCCCGGATCGGAAAAAAGGAAGAATCATGGAATATCGTTTACTCGGTCGCTCTGGCCTTAAGGTTCCGGTGTTGAGTTTCGGAACCGGCACGTTCGGTGGCGTCGGACAGATGTTTGCCAAATGGGGCGCGACGGACGTCACGCAAGCAAAACGTCTCGTCGATATTTGTCTGGACGCGGGCATGAATTTTTTCGACACGGCCGACGTTTACTCTGCCGGCGCGTCAGAAGAAATCCTCGGCGAAGCGTTGAAGGGCCGGCGCAATCAGACGTTGATTTCGAGCAAGGCAACCTTCACCACGGGGAAGGGTCCGAACGACAAAGGTTCCTCACGGTTTCACTTGATCGAAGCGCTCGATGCGAGCCTGCGTCGACTGCAAACGGATCACGTCGATATCTATTTCATGCACGGCTTCGATGCGCTGACACCCGTCGATGAGACACTGCGCGCGTTGGACGACATGGTTCGCGCCGGGAAAATTCGCTACATCGGCTGTTCCAACTTTTCCGGCTGGCACGTTATGAAATCGCTGGCAACGTCGGAGCGATATGGCCTGGCACGTTACGTCACCTACCAAGGCTACTATTCGCTTATCGGACGGGACTACGAGTGGGAATTGATGCCGCTCGCGCTGGCCGAAGGTATCGGCACGATGGTATGGAGTCCGCTCGGCTGGGGTCGGTTGACCGGGAAAATCCGTCGCGGGCAGGCGCCTTCGTCGGGTCGTATCCAGGAAGGCGGGGCGGCGGGTGGCCCCACGGTGGACAATGAGTATTTGTATACCGTTGTCGACGCGCTTGACGCCGTCGCCAAGGAAACCGGCAAAACCGTTCCACAAATCGCGCTCAACTGGTTGTTGCACCGTCCGTCGGTCGCCAATGTTGTCATTGGTGCGCGAGACGCAGAGCAATTGCGCGGCAATCTCGCCGCTGTGGACTGGAAACTCGATGACGCACACATCAAATCGCTCGATGCCGCCAGTCGTCGCGTGCCGGCTTATCCGTACTGGCACCAAATCGATTTCGGCGAGCGCAACCCGAAGCCGACGCAGTGGTGAGTCAGCGTGTGCCATTAGTTCGTATAGACGTCTAGCCGTCTAACCCCTAAGATCGCCCGTCAATTGAAGTCGAGGAGTTCCTTGTGAAGCGACTGTTAGCCAGTGCCATCGTCCTGTCATTCGCATCGGCGGCGTTTGCCGAAAAGTCTGTAGCGCCGACGTTCGATCCCAAACGCATGTCGGACGAAGACAAGACGCTTTCGTCGGATGCGTTCGAAGGGCGCGGACCGGATACGCCCGGCGAAACCAAAACCATCGACTACGTAACGGAACAAATGAAAGCGGCGGGCATCGAACCCGGTGGTGATCTGAAAGATGGAAAGCGGGCGTGGACGCAAGCGGTTCCGCTGGTGCGTTCGGAAATCGTCGGCGTCCCAAAACTTTCGCTGCGCGAGAAAGGCCAAACGCGTGCGCTGACGCAAGGCGAGGACATTTCGGTTCGCGCGGCGATGGATGGTTCCACGTCGGTGGCTCTCCACGACGTGCCGCTCGTCTTCTGCGGTTACGGCGTGAAGGCGCCCGAGCGAAACTGGGACGATTTCAAAGGCGTCGATCTGCACGGCAAAATCATGGTTGTGCTGGTCAACGACCCGGATTACGAGACAGGCGTGGGCGATTTCGGCGGCAAGGCGATGACGTACTACGGCCGCTGGACATACAAATACGAAGAAGGCGCACGGCGAGGCGCGGCGGGCGTTTTCGTCATTCACGAAACCGACCCTGCTTCTTACGGATGGGCAACGGTGCGTAACTCCAACACCAACGCGATGTTCGATATCGTGCGCGACAATCCTAAAGCGGTGCACACGACCGTCGAGGGCTGGATTCAGCGCGATCTCGCCGTCGGTCTCTTCAAAGATGCCGGTCTCGATTTCGAGGTGCTGAAAAAACAAGCGCAAACGCGCGACTTCAAGCCGGTTGAGCTCAAGGACGAATCATTCTCCGCCAACTTCAGCGTCGATCAGAAAACCATCACGTCGCATAACATCGTCGGCCGCGTGGTCGGCAGCAAACGTCCCGATGAGGTCACTATATTCACCGCACACTGGGATCACCTAGGAATCGGCCCACCCGATGCAAAAGGCGACAAAATATACAATGGTGCAGTCGACAACGCGACCGGAACGGTTGCGCTGATCGAACTCGGGCGGGCGTTCGCGCAGGGGCCGAAACCGGAGCGGTCGGTGGTATTTCTCAACGTGACGGCGGAAGAAAAGGGCTTGCTTGGATCGGAATATTACGCGGCTAATCCTATTTATCCGCTCGCGAAAACAGTCGCGGACATCAACATGGATTCACTCGATCCTCTCGGGCCCGCGCGGAATTTTTCGCAGTCAGGCAGTGCACAATCCGGCTTGCTGGATTTGGTGATTGCCGATGCGAAACAAGGCGGACTGTACTTTTCCGGCGACCCGCATCCGGAAAGCGGCGGCTTTTTCCGATCGGATCATTTCTCGTTCGCCAAACGCGGCGTACCGGCGCTGTCGTTCGAATCGGGCAATGATCTGGTCAATGGCGGAAAAGCGGCAGGCGATGCGGCGAGAAAGGAATACGTCGCACATCATTATCATCAGCCCGCCGACGAGTGGCAGGCCGATTGGACGTTCGCCGGTATGGCGCACGATCTCGGCATTCTCTACAAGGTCGGCAGTGACTTGGCGAATTCCGACGAGTGGCCGAATTGGTCGAAGGACTCCGAATTCCGCGCCGCGCGTGACGCGAGCGCTGCCGAGCGAAAATAATCGAATTCGCGGATTTCGGGCCGTAATCCACGCCGGGGTTGGGTCGTGCAACTCGCAACCCGACTATTTCGCTGACCGGCAAGGTGCATGGTCGAATTGTCGTTTTGCCTCGAATAAGACCGCTGCTATACGGTTTGCCGTTGGCATGCAACTTGGAACTAAACAGCCGAGCGCGAAGGACAGCGCAAGATTGAAACGGATTTTCAGAGGACTTCACCGGAAAGGAATTCCGCAGGAGTAACACGGCTAGGTTCCAGAAGGAACATGGAAATATCCAAGGATGGTTTAGGCGGCGACGCCTGCGATTTCTTCCCCCCGCATAGTGTCGTCGAACGAGAGCCGCTGCCCAACCGGGCAACGGCTCTTGTTTTTGTAGCGCAGAAAAAAATTTTTATTCGCGCTCCTAGTAAGGAGTATGGGTTGTGAGTCGATTTATCGTGTCGGCAATAATAGTGTGAAACGCGCGGCCAAACTTAGCTCAGTAAATAAGAAGACAACGTCGTCCCTTCCGGACGGTGTGATGCTGACGCATCCGGATCGCGTCGTATTCAGCGAGGGCTACACGAAGCAGGATGTCGCCAATTACTACGCCGCCGTCATGCCGCGCCTGCTAGACGCCATTCGCGCGCGACCTTTATCGATCATCCGCTGCCCGTCCGGCACCAGCAAAGGGTGTTTCTTTCAAAAACACACGATGCCCGGTTTGAAGCGCGTGCGCAGTGTGGTCTTGACGGAAGGCAGCGGCGACGAAGGTACGTATCTATACGTGGAAAAAGCGGCGCAAGCATTGGAGCTTGTGCAGTTCAATGCGATCGAGTTTCATCCCTGGGCGAGTACGATCAAGAATGCGGACGTTACGGATTACTTGGTATTCGATCTGGACCCAGGTCCGGACGTCGCTTGGAAAGCCGTCATCGCTGCCGCGGAATTACTTCGGGACCGTTTGCTGGATTTGAAACTGGAATCGTTTGTGCGAACGTCCGGCGGAAAAGGACTGCATGTCGTCGCGCCATTGCGGCCGGCCGTCGCGTGGGACGCTGCAAACGATTTCGCGCACCAATTCGCCGCGGCGCTGGCGGAGGAATTTCCTAAGGAATTCATCGCCACCGCCAGCAAGGCCAAGCGTGCTGGCGTAATTTTTATCGACTATCTGCGTAACGCGCGCGGCGCCACCTGTGTCGCGTCATACTCCTTGCGCTCGAGACCCGGCGCGCCTGTTGCATTGCCGCTCAGCTGGAATGGACTCAAGAAACTGAAGAGCGCCTCCGCATTCACGTTGCGCAATGTGCCGGCGACGATAAGACGCCAATCGCGCGATCCGTGGGCGGAGTTTTTGACTATCAGGCAATCGTTGCCTGGAAAAAGTAAGACGCGACGTCAGGTCAAGCGGTGACGTCAGCGCTGAAAAAATTGGGGTGGTTGAAATGACGACGCAAACAAAAGCGGTACAAAAACACGACGACGCTGTTTACGGCGAACAGCCGCTGGATCTGGGCGAACTTGTTCGGCACCTTGCCCACGAAATTGCCAATCCGCTAAATGCCGTCATGATGAATGCGGAAATGGCGCGCTCGCTGGTCGATCGCGGCGATGCGGCACGAGCGAGCGAAATCCTCGAACGCTTGCTCAGTGATTGCGCACGTTGCGGAAAGCTCATGCGCAGCATGCAGAATTTTGGCGGCAGTCTGTGCGAACACGAAGCGGCGAGTATCAGCGTCGATGAACTCATCGAAGGTGCTACGTCGTCCATTGTTTTCGAATACGAAGGCACCTTGCCGGCTTTCCGCCTCGATGCCAAGGGATTTACGGTTAACGTCGATCGCGCAGCCGTTGAGCGCGCGCTCATCGCATTGCTCCGCAACGCGGGCGAGGCGGGCGCGACCGAAGTCTCAATCGTTGCAAGCAAAGCCAAAAATACCGTGTGCATCGATATTCGCGACGATGGCAAAGGTCTCGACGAGAAAGGACTCGCAAAGCTTGCCGGGTTTTATTCGACCAAGCGCGCGGCTGGCGGCATGGGTTTAGGCATTACGCTTGCGCGCGAAATCGTTCGGAAAAATGGTGGGACGCTGACGGTTCGCGCGAATTCGCCGAAAGGGTTGCACGTCAGTATCGCGCTGCCGATGCAGGTCTCAGCGAATTAAGCGGGACGCTGCGAGTAAATCGCCACGACTAAATTCCGTACGATCGTTGACGGTCACTTCCTCTACATTTTCGAGCGTGGAATTCCTCGCGCGCACGAAGTTGCGTTGTCTACATAGCCGTCAGGCGCTTTTTGCATAGCGTGCAGTAAATGTTCTTGCAAATTGCATTAGCAGAGGCTAAAGACCGCTTGCGGATGGCGTTACAGCAACGAATCGTATTCGGCATAGCTGTTGCTATCACCGGTTTGCGATACGCAATTTCGCGTCTCGACTAACTTCATGGAGGATCAAATGGGCAAGTACTTTCTAGCGTGGATTCTGGGCGTTCCTGCAAGTCTGCTGGTGCTGGTATATCTGTTCACCCATATTTTTTAGGACGAATTGTTCAGTTGGATAGTTCGCAACGGAGGCGATATGAAAACTCGATTAGGACATGTGATCGCGACTGCCTTGCTACTGAGTTCTGTAAGCGCGGTAGCTGTCGGACAAAGTAGGGGCGGCGGTACCGCGGCGACTGGCACAGCGGGAACGGCAACCGGTGCGCAACCGAGTGCGGCGCAAGGATCGGCGCCTG
>CAZZWP010000032.1:20046-27801 GCA_964657965.1 uncultured Rudaea sp.
AACTCGAACCCCAATCCAAATCCGAACTCGAGCCCAATCGTGAATCCCAGTGCGGCCGATTCGTCGGCCACCACGACGAGCGGCGCTCCTGCGCCGAATCCGAACTCCAATCCAAACCCGAATCCAACGTCCAGTCCAATCGTGAATCCATCCACATTGCCGACGACAACATCGACACTGCCTAACCCCAACACGACGTTACCTAACACGAACGCCACGTCGAGTCCGATCGCGAACCAAAATACATTGCCGGCAACGACACCATCCGGCGTGCCGATCACCACGCCAACTAACGCCGTGACCGGGGCGCAGTCGGCTATTCCGCAATCGGCTGCAACGCTGAACAGTATCCAGTTGAATTCGGCCGGCACCGCCGCGACAACGCCCCAGGTCTTCGCGACGCTGGATCCGAATCACAAGGGCTATCTCAGCACGGCAGACGTTGCGTCGAACAAATACTTGACTGACAACTTTACGCGTTGCGACACGAATGCTGACGGTCGATTGTCGCAATCAGAAGTGACGATCTGCATGTCCGGCCACAAATGAGCTATGAAACCAAAGACCGGTAATGGGAAAGGTGTCAATGAGAACAGGCGTTTTTTCCTGGGCACCGTCGCCTGCGGTAGCGTGAGCGTTGGATTGGGATTGCCGATAGCCGTCGAGGCGGACGTCGATTCAGCCAGTGAACCGGTCCCAGACGAGGTGCCGATTTCAATTGGCGAGATAAAACTTCGCGTCAACGGCATCAATCAGCATCTCCGTTTAGACACGCGCGTCACTCTGCTAGACGCGCTGCGTGAACATCTGAATTTGCCTGGCGTCAAGAAAGGCTGCGATCGTGGCCAGTGTGGTGCGTGCACGGTGATCGTCAACGGGCGGCGAGTGAATTCCTGCCTGAGCCTAGCCGTCATGCATGAAGGCGACGACATCACGACCGTCGAAGGACTTGCAACGGCGGGAAAACTAGGCGCGATGCAAGCGGCATTTCTGGAGCATGACGCGTTTCAGTGCGGATATTGCACGCCGGGACAGTTGTGCTCGGCGACTGCGCTGCTCGACGAGGTTCGGAAGAATGACGCGAGCGCTGTGACGTCGGATCTCACCGCGCGCCTCGACCTCTCCGATGCGGAAATCCGTGAACGCATGAGCGGCAACATTTGTCGCTGCGGCGCTTATCCGAATATTGTCGCCGCCGTGCGCGCGGTTGCCGATAGGGCCTGACGCGATGATTCCTTTTTCGTACAGTCGCGTGCGTGACATCGGCTCGGCCGTTAGCGCAGCAGGCGACGCAAATACTTATTTCATCGGTGGTGGAACCAATTTGCTCGATTTGATGAAAGCGGGCGTGGAAACGCCGGCGCGTCTTATCGACGTCAATCATCTCGGGCTCGACAAAATCGAAGCGTCGAAAGATGGCGGTGTCCGGATCGGAGCGAGCGCGCGAAATACCGATGTCGCCAATCACCCGTTGATCCGCAAAAATTATCCGTTGTTGAGCCAGGCGTTTTTGTCCGGCGCGTCAGCGCAGTTGCGTAATATGGCGACGGTCGGCGGCAACCTGATGCAGCGCACGCGCTGCGATTATTTCGTCGACACCGGATTTGAGCACTGCAATAAACGCAAGCCGGGATCGGGATGCGCCGCGCTGAAAGGATGGAATCGAACGCACGCCATTCTGGGCGCGAGTCCGGCCTGTGTGGCCGTGAACCCGTCCGATATGAATGTCGCACTCGTGGCGCTCGATGCAATGATCAATGTGCGCGGTCCGGATGGCGAGCGGCAAATTCGAGCAGTGGATTTTCATCGCTTGCCCGGCGATCGTCCGGAAATCGACGCGACGCTGAAACACGGTGAACTGATCACGTCGGTCGATTTACCCAAATCCAGCGGGACGCAAAACGCCCATTATTTGAAATTGCGCGAACGCAGTAGTTATGCCTTCGCGTTGGTATCGGTTGCGGTTGCCCTGAACATGAGTGGTCGAACGATCGAGAGCGGCCGCATTGCCTTGGGTGGCGTCGCGCACAAACCTTGGTTTGCAGAAAAGGCGTCGCGATCGTTGAGCGGACAGTCCGCTGACAATATCGATACGGCGAGCGTTGCGGCCCAGGCGTTGGAAGGCGCGCAGCCGCTGTCCCAAAACGCCTACAAAATTACGCTGGCGAAAAGTGCTGTTGAGCG
This sequence comes from uncultured Rudaea sp., assembly GCA_964657965.1. Lineage (GTDB taxonomy): Bacteria > Pseudomonadota > Gammaproteobacteria > Xanthomonadales > Rhodanobacteraceae > Rudaea. Next base: position 22,231 of record CAZZWP010000032.1, read on the forward strand.
TGCGCTGCGCTTGTCGATGAGGAACGTATGAGCAACGTTGTGGGCTTACCCGTCGATCGCGTCGATGGCCGCGCCAAGATCACCGGTAAGGCGCAGTACGCCGGCGATTTCGATATGTCAAAAATCGCTCACGCGTGGCTGGTGCAGAGCACGGTGGCCAAAGGAAAAATCAACTCGATCGACACCCGTAAAGCGAGCGCGGCGCCGGGCGTTTTGCTCGTGATGACGTATGAGAACGCACCGAAACTTCCACCCTCGGCGCAGCAAGCCAATCCGCCGAGTGAACGCGCGTTGTCGCTGCTGCAGGATGCGACGGTACGTTACAACGGCGAACCCGTCGCCGTGGTCGTCGCGGAAAGTCTCGAACAAGCGCGGCGCGGCGCGGATTTAATAGTCATCGATTATGCGCGGGAAACTGCCGTGCTCGATTTCGACGCCGCTCAAGCGTCGGAGTACAAGCCTGAAAAACTGACGAGCGGGCAGCCGGATTCGTCGTGGGGCGATCCTGATGGCGCACTGGCATCGGCGCCCGTGAAGACGTCCGCCACGTATACGACGCCCATGGAAAATCACAATCCAATGGAACCGCACGCGACAACCGCGGTGTGGGACGGCGATCGATTGACTGTCTACGATTCGACGCAAGGCGTCAGCGGTACAAAGACGGCACTGGCGAAAAAACTCGGGATCGAACCCGACAATGTGCACGTGATTTCGCCGTATGTCGGCGGCGGTTTCGGTTGCAAGGGTTCGGCGTGGTCGCATGTGGTGCTTGCGGCAATGGCTGCGCGCCAGCTGCGGCGGCCCGTTCGACTCACTCTGGAACGCACGCAGATGTTCGGACCTGTCGGCTATCGCCCGCGAACGCAACAGCGCATAGCGCTCGGTGCAGACAATCAGGGAAAACTCACGGCGATCAAGCACGATGTGATATCACCCACGTCGACATTTGAAGATTGGGCTGAATCATCCGCGGTCGTCACGCGCATGTTGTACGCGTGTCCCAACGTGAGCACGACGCACCGATTGGTGAAGCTAAATCTGGGCACACCGACGTTCACGCGCGCGCCCGGCGAATCGACCGGGAGCTATGCGCTGGAAGCGGCGATGGATGAATTGTCGTACGCATTGAACCTCGATCCGCTCGAGTTGCGCATGCGTAACTATGCCGATAACGATCCGGAAAGCGGCAAACCGTTTTCGAGCAAACTGCTGCGCGAATGTTATACGGATGCCGCGTCACGGTTCGGATGGTCCAAACGCTCGCCTGCGCCGCGCTCGATGCGCGATGGCGACAAACTCATCGGCTGGGGCATGGCGACGGCGACTTATCCCGCCAACCGCATGCCCGCGAAAGCGCTCGTTCGTGTGATGCCGGATGGTAGCGCCATTGTTCAATGTGGCACGCAAGATATCGGCACCGGCACCTACACGACGATTACCCAAATCGCGGCCGACGAATTGGGGTTGCCGATGGATCGCATTAAAGTGGAACTCGGCGATTCGTCGTTGCCTGCTGCACCCGTTTCCGGCGGATCGATGACGACAGCCAGTGTGACGCCCGCCGTGCAGGCCGCGGCGAAACAGGTGCGCGACAAATTAATCGCGATGGCGACAGCCGACAGCGCGTCGCCTTTGCATGGCTTGGCTGCCGGCGATGTGGATAGCGCCGATGGTTGGCTGCATTACAAATCCGACCAGAAAAAACGCGAACCGTTCGCCGCCATCTTGGCGCGTGCCGGCGGTAAACCTGTCGAGGCGACCGGCGAATCGAAACTCAGCGACGACGTGAAGAACAAATACGCGCTGCATTCGTTCGGCGCGGTGTTTGTGGAAGTCGAGGTCGATGAACCGCTCGCGCAAATTCGCGTGCGGCGCGTCGTGAGCACCTACGGCGCGGGCCGCATTCTAAATGCGAAAACAGCGCGTAGTCAGTTTATCGGCGGCGTCGTGTGGGGAATCGGTATGGCGCTGATGGAGCATACGATGGTCGATCCCGAGTCGGGTCGCGTCGTCAACGCGAACCTAGCGCAGTACCACGTGCCGGTGAACGCGGACATCGCCGATATCGACGTAAAATTTCTCGATGAAGACGATCAGATTTTCAACGCGGTGGGCGCGCGCGGTATCGGCGAAATCGGCATCACCGGTGTCGCGGCCGCTATCGCCAACGCGGTGTATCACGCCACCGGCAAGCGCGTGCGCGATTTGCCGATCACGCCGGACGCACTATTGAACGCATAAACGAAGGCGACGCTTATGATCCGCAAACTGAAATCCGGAGAATATCGTCTGTATTCGCGTAAAACCGATCCGAAGACGGGTCGTCGCCGCAATCTCGGCACATCCTCGTCGCGCGCTGCCGCCGAAAAGCACGAGCGCGACGTGCAATACTTCAAACGTCACTAAATCGTTTCGTCATCGGAGAACGCAATGGCTCGTCCCGTCTGGAACGGTGTAATTTCGTTTGGACTTCTCAACGTACCCGTGCAACTTTATACCGCTGCACGAAGCGTCGATATGCATTTCCGCATGCTCGATGCGCGTAATAAGAAGCCGATCCGCTACGAACGCGTCAATGCCGAAACGGGCGAAGAAGTACCGTGGAAGGAAATCGTCAAGGCGTACGAATATTCCAAAGGCAATTACGTCGTCGTCGACGAAAAAGAGTTGCGCAAGATCGCGCCGGAAGCGACTGAAAGCGTGGACATCGAAACGTTCGTCGATCAATCACTGATCGATCCGATGTATTTCGAAAAGCCTTATTACCTCGTTCCCGTAAAAAAGGCCGAGAAGGGTTATGTGCTGTTGCGCGAGGCGCTCAAGAAGACAGGCAAGGTGGCGATTGGGCGTGTGGTGATACGAACGCGTCAATACCTGGCGGTGATGTTGCCGCACGACGATGCGCTGGTGCTGAATTTGCTCCGCTTTCCACAGGAGATCGTTCCTGCGGACGATTTCGCATTCCCGACCGGGGCGCTGACGAAATTCAGAATCACGGCGGCCGAGATGAAAATGGCCGAGGATCTTCTTAAATCGATGTCCGGAAAATGGGAACCGGCATCGTATAAAGATGAGTTTCGCGATAAGTTGCGCAAGATGTTGCAGAGTCGCGTGGACAAGGAGCAGGGTACGCTGACGATCACCAACGATGCGGATGAGCCGACCGAAAACGCGGCGACGAATGTCGTGGATTTCGTGTCGCTCTTGAAGAAGAGTCTGTCGTCGAAGCCGGGGACGAAAGCAGCAAAGAAAGCCGCGCCCACCAAGCGCGCATCGCATACGCGCCGCAAACGAGCGTAAGCATTAAAGGTCCGGTAGCGTCTGTTTGACGCTATCGATTCCTTTCCACGGGTCGACGTGTTTCTCGATCCAATCGAGCGCGTTTTCGATCGTGTAAAAATCGCCGCTTTTTAATTTTTTGAGCTGATTCCATTCCAGCGGCATCGCCACACCGGCGCGTTCGCGCGCGCGAACCGAGTACGACGCGATGCTGGTCGCGCCGCGACCGTTGCGCAGCCAGTCGATGAAAATGCGATCACTACGATTTCGTTCGCCGGCCACCGCAACATACTCTTTCGGACGCAAAGCGCTCATCGCCTGCGCGACGCTCTTGCTGAAATCGCGCGCTTCATCCCATGCGCAGCCAGGCGAAAGCGGCACGACCACATGCAAACCCTTGCCGCCGGACGTTCGCAAAAACGAACGCAGACCGATCAATTCCAACTGATCCTTCATGTCCCGCGCCGCGGCGATCACGCGTTTCCACTCGACCGTCGGATGCGGATCAAGATCGAACACAATGCGGTCGCAGTGCTCGACATCTTTTGCACGCGCGCCCCACGGATGAAACTCCAGCACATTCATCTGGACGAGTTCGAGAATTCCTTCGACATCGCGAACACTTAAATACTCGCGCGTAATTTTTTCCTCGCGAATGCGAACCGCATGAATGTGATCGCCCATGCCTTGTTTGACGTGCTTTTGAAAAAAGCATTGCGCCCCGACCCCATTGGGGCAGCGCAAGATCGAAAGCGGGCGATCGGCGATTTCGGGAAGCATCCGTCCCGCCACCCGTTCGTAATAGGACGCGACATCGCCTTTCGTGATGCCCGTGCTGCCGAAGACGGTCCTTTCTGCGTGCGTCACTTTCAGCTTCGCCGATTTTTTGACAGTCGTTTTTTTCGTGGGTTTTTGTTTTGCGCGCGGCGAGTCGCCGAGGTCATCGAGACTTTTGTCGACGCGGAGCGTTTTGAATGCCGGCTGGCGCAACAAACCTTGCCCGCCGATACCTTGGTGAAACACCTCGATGATCATCTTCGGAGTAACCCAATGCGCGGCGCGAATGTCTTTCGGCGGCATCGCGCTGACATCGACGGGCGTTTCCGGCACGACGATACGCGTCAACTGTTTGCGAAGTTCGCGCAGATTTTCGTCGCTGAAACCCGTGCCGACACGGCCGGCATAAACCAATTCGCCCTTCTTTGGTTTTGCCAGCAACAATGCGCCTAATCCGCTGCGACTTCCTTTCGGCTCGGTAAAACCGATCACGACGAATTCGTCCGACGGCCGACCTTTCACTTTCACCCAATCGCCGTTACGCGTACCGGCATAGTGACTGCTGACGCGTTTACTCACGATACCTTCGCGCTTTTCGTCGACAGCCTGCTCGAAAACGTTTGCGCCGTTCCCGACAGCGTGCTCCGAATAACGAAGCAATGGGTGGTCGTGCTGTGCGAGCAACTCGGCGAGTCGTCGCTTGCGCTCGACCAGCGGCACATCGCGCAACGAATAACCGTTGAGGTGCGGCATATCGAACAAGACCAACATGGCCGGATCTTTATTCTCCGCCGACAACCGGGCTTGCAAGGCGTTGAAGTCGTCGCGACCGTCGCGAAGCACGATCATTTCGCCATCGAGCTGCGCACTCTTTAACTTCAGTGAGCCGATCGCTTTGACGAGCTCGGGGAGTTTATGCGTCCATTCGATGGCGTTGCGCGACCACAATCTAACCTTGCCGCCGGCTACGGTTGCGAGCATCCGGTAACCGTCCCACTTGACCTCGTGCAACCAGTTATCCCCCGCGGGCGGCGAGGTGAGTGTGCGGCACAACTCCGGCGCAAACGCGTCGCCCGTGATCTTTTCGCGCTCGCCGATGATTTCCTTTCTTGGGGCGCGCGTTTGTTTTGTCGCTTTTTTCGTCGAGGCGGACGGCCAAACTTTCTTGCGTTCGCGAAGTGCCAAAGGACGATCCTTTTCGGTGTCGAGAAAATCGTTCGCATCACGCGGGTTCGCATAACCGTCGTCGTGTTTTATCAACAGCCACTGATTCTTCGTGCCTTGCCGACGCGTTCGCACGAGCACCCACGAGCCGCGCAATATATCGCCGTGCAGCGTGAATTTGAGATCACCCTTGGCCAGGCCTTCCCGCGCGCTGCCTTGCGGTGTCCATGTGCCGTGATCGAACACGTCGACATGCCCTGCGCCATAGTTGCCTTTCGGGATATCGCCTTCGAACGTCGCGTATGAAATGGGATGGTCTTCGACTTCCATCGCGAGTCGTTTTACTTT
>CAZZWP010000033.1:0-13977 GCA_964657965.1 uncultured Rudaea sp.
GAGATGCGGATCAACACGGGGTGCTGCTCGATGATTTCGTCGAGCAATGCCTTGGCGTCGTCCAGCCATGGCAGCTGATGCGTGAGCTTCGAGGGCGTGGCTTCGACTTTGTCCAAGTCAGTGCCGAGCGGAATGATGTGGAACAGCGCATCGAACAAGGCGTTGCAGAATTCCTGCACGATGTAGGTAGCGCCCGAGTAACCCATGAACGGCGTGCCGAGATGGCGGCGAATGATCGCGCCCGGAAACGACGCCGGTATGTAACTCGCGCGACTGCCGGTTTCGGCCAAGTACATGCGTTCGTTGAAACTGCCGAACATGACGAGCGGCGGTTTTTCTTGAACGAGTTTTCGAACCGCTTCGTTGTCCGTCTTCGCACCGGGCAATCGCGACACGGCGAAATTGCACGGCATGCCCAGTTCGTTCTCGAGGAAATTGCGGACGCCGCGCGCATACGTGTCGTTGGCGACGATGGCGAAACTCGCGGTCGCAAAAAAGTCCTGCGTGACCGAGCGCCACAAATCCCACACCGGTTTGATCGTCGTATGTTTCTCGCGTTCGATGAAAGGTTCCGGATCGATGCCGCACAGTTCACCGAGCTTGCGCAAAAATTTCGTGGTGCTGTGCAGACCGATCGGCGCTTGCAGATACGGCCGATCCAGCGACTCGCACAGCAGTCGTCCGAACTCGCGATACATGCAGATGTTCACATCCGCATCGATCAACTTCGGAATATCAGCCAGATGACTGCCCAGCGGGAACACCATATTGATTTCGGCGCCGATGCCTTCGACGAGCCGGCGAATTTCAGCCAGGTCGCTCGGCATGTTGAACGTGCCGTAGCACGGGCCGATGATGTTCACGCGCGGTTTCTTATCCGGGCTGCGCGGTTTGCGCGCCGGCACTTTCTTGATGCCGTACTGCGTCCAGAGCCAGTTCATCGCGCGGTTGGCGCACTGCCATTGGTCTTCATCGATCGTGCGCGGCAGGAAGCGTTGCAGATTCGTGCCTTCCGGCGTAACGCCGCCACCGATCATTTCGGCAATCGATCCGGTCACCACGACAGCAGGTAGATCGGGATCGAGCACCGCATGCGCGCGCTTCATCGCGCCTTCGGTTCCCTCGCGCCCGAGTTGTTCTTCGGCGAGTCCGGTGACGACGATCGGCAGTTCGTGCGGCGGCAATGCATCGGTGTAATGCAACACCGACGTCACCGGTAAATTTTCACAACCGACGGGACCGTCGATGACGACCTGCAGCCCTTTTATCGCCGTGAATACATACACAGCTCCCCAATATCCGCCCGCGCGATCGTGATCGAGGACGAGCATCAGATCGGCTCCTCGACGTGCGCGGCCTTGGCCGCCTTGGCGACTTTTTTCTTGTACTGCTCGCGATACTCGGGCCGGTCTTTCGGCACGTTTTCCCAAACGCCTGCCGCGAAGCCTTCGCCGACGCCGGAGAAGAATCCTTCCATCGTGTCGAAGCGCGCCTTGTTGCCGATCGCCGCGTTGATTACGGTCGCGAGCGAGCCCGCACCAGCGGGACCCATCAGCGGCCGCGCGGAAATGAGATTGGTGAAATACAGCGACGGAATGCGCGCTGTTTTCGCGGCCTGCACGATCGGTGTCGTACCGATGGCGAGATCCGGTTTGAATTCGCGCATCGCGGCAAGATCCTGTTCCAGCGACGCGCGGTATTGAACGTGCACGCCGCGCGATTCAAGCCATGCGCAATCACTCGCGCTCCACGGTGTCTTCGGGCACGCGGTGCCGACGTACGGAACTTCCGCGCCGCTTTCGACGAGGAGGCGCGCGACGATTAGTTCGGAGCCTTCGTAACCGCTCAGCGTGATGCGACCTTTGATCGGCATCTTCGCGAGCGCGCCCTTGATCATCGGCAAGAATCTATTTTTCGCCGCGTCGATCTTGCTCTGTTCGACATTGGCGGCTTGACCGATTTTTTGCAGCCACGCCTCGGTGCCTTCGTAACCCACCGGCGCGGAACCGACGACCGGACGACCGGCCGCTTCGAATTCGCGCACACTCGCGGTGTAGAACGGATGCAACGCGGCGACAACGACGCCATCGAGCGCGGCGTAGAGATCGCGCCACTCGCGCGTCGGCACGACCGGACCCGCGGCCAGTCCCATCGGTTCGAGCATCATGCCGATGCCGACCGGGTCGACCGGGAACACTTCGCCGAGCAATGTCACCGCCGGCTTCTCGCTGCGACCGCCACGCGGCGCTTGCACAGGGCCGGCTTCCACTTCGTTGCGCGCATAGCGCAACATCGCGCCGGCGAGTACATCTTTGGCTTCCGCATGCGTCGGCACGCCGAAGCCCGGCACATCGATGCCGATCACGCGCACGCCGTCGATTTCTTTCGGCAGAAGTTGCAGCGGCACGCCACTGGCCGTCGGCACGCACAGGTTGATGATGACGATCGCGTCGTACTTGGTCGGATCGGCGAGTTTGTGCACCGCTTCGCGAATATCTTCGAACAGTTTTCCGGTGACCAACGTTTCCGAGTTGAACGGCACGTAGCCGACGCTGCGCTTCGCACCGTAGAAATGCGATGTGAATGTCAGTCCGTACACGCAGCACGCCGATCCCGACAGCACTGTCGCCGTGCGACGCATGCGTAAGCCCACACGTAGCGAACCGAACGCCGGACACATCGACTGCGGCTGATCGTGCGGACCTTTCGGATAATCCTTCGCGTAACGATCCAGCATGTCGCTCTTGCCCGCCGCTTTCGCTGCTTCGAGCATCACTTCCTTACCGGAGTGACAACCCAGCCCGTCGCGATCGCTCGGCGCGGGTTGGGTTACGCTGGAATCGGATTCGGTCATCGTCGTGTTCAAACCGTCTCGTAAACGACTTCGAGTGATGGTTTGTTGATTTCGGTCTTGCCGCACATGTCGAATTCGGTGGCCGGATCGAGCACCACGTTGCGCCCCACCGTGTCAGCGGAGAACAGACCCAGCAGTTGATCCTGCGTCAGCGGCGTCGGCCGAACCGGCGGCGCTTCGGCGACGTTGGCCGCGAGTTTTTCGAACAGCGAACCCCACTGCGATTCTGGGCGGCCGATGATTTCGTAGTTCGCGCTCTTGCGGCGGATGTCGTCGTGCGCGGGAATCGCGGCGAGAATCGGAATGCCGGCGTGCTGCGCGAACGCGGACGCTTCGCCGGTGCCGTCGTCTTTATTGATCACGATGCCGGCCACACCGACGTTGCCGCCGAGCTTGCGAAAATATTCGACCGCCGAACAGACGTTGTTGGCGACATACAACGATTGCAGATCGTTGCTGCCGACCACGATCACCTTCTGGCACATGTCGCGCGCGATCGGCAGGCCGAATCCGCCGCAGACCACGTCGCCAAGGAAATCGAGCAGCACGTAATCGAAGCCCCATTCGTGGAAACCCAACTTCTCGAGCGTTTCAAATCCATGAATGATGCCGCGACCACCGCAGCCGCGGCCGACTTCGGGGCCGCCGAGTTCCATCGCGAACACGCCGTCGCGCTTGAAGCAGACGTCGCCGATCTTCACCTGCTCGCCCGCGAGTTTTTTCTTCGACGAGGTTTCAATGATCGTCGGGCAGGCACGTCCGCCAAACAGCAGCGACGTGGTGTCGCTTTTCGGATCGCAGCCGATCAGCAACACCTTTTTGCCCTGCTGCGCCATCATGTAACTGAGATTGGCCAGCGTAAAACTTTTGCCGATGCCGCCTTTGCCATAGATCGCGATGATCTGCGTCTCTTTCGTTACGGGCCCTGTCGCGACCGGATCCGGCGGAACGGCCGCTTCCGCGCGTAACTGCTCGTTGATCAACGTCAACGGAATTACCGTACGCGCGACGCTTTCGGCGGAAACGCTCATGACAGATTTCTCCAGTCCAACACCATCTTCAAGCAAGCAGGATCGCCGAACGCTGTGCGGTAAGCCGAGTCGGCCTGGTCCGCATCGCGGCGATGTGTGATAAGCCCATCCAGCGACAGCGCGCCGGTGTCGATCAAATTCTTCACGGCGACGAGATCCGATTCGACCCACTGCGCTGCAACGCGCATGCGCGCCTCCCGCATGAACGCGGGCGCGAATCCGAACGACAGGGGTGCGCTGTAAAAACCGGCAAGACAGATTTCTCCGCCCGGCGATAGCCGTGCGATCAGCGAATCGAGAATGGTCGAGTCGCCGCTCACATCGCAGATTGATCGGTAGTCGCGGCGCGTATCGGCGACATCGTCGGTAACGACGTAACCTTCCGCGCCCGAGACGCGTTGTGGATTTCTTTCCCATACCGTCGGCGCCGGGCCCCCAGTGGCAATCGCGATGCGGGCAATCAGACGTCCGAGTACACCGTGTCCGATGATGAGATCCGGATGGCGCGACGTATTTGGCGCGATGGCGTGATACGCGGTGGCCGCCAGTGCGATCAACACGCCGCGCTCGCCGAGTTGTTCCGAAACTTGTACCGCGCGCGCGCCGGGCACGACGAGACGGGATGCCGTGCCGCCGAACAGTCCACGCACATCGCCGAAACATTTCGCGCCGGGCACGAACACGATGTCGCCGACATCGATGCCGGAGCGGCTACCCGCTTCGCGTACCTTGCCGACGGATTCGTAACCGGGAACCAGCGGGTAACCCATGCCGGGAAACATCGGCATCTGTCCGGACCACAGCAATCGCTCGGTGCCGGTGCTGATACCACTCCAGAGCACATCGACTACTACATCTTCATCACCCGGAGGCGACAGTTCGAGCATCCGCAGCGTCAGCTGTTCGGGTTGCTCAAAAATGACTGCAGTCGTATTAATTCGGAAACTCCCCGCCGGTGGACGCAACCAAGGGGGTCACGCAGCACCAACTAGGTGTCATTCTAAATTGACAACTGAAAGTGTCAAGTAAAATGTTGATAGCTTTGTGAAGGGCAGATTTCATTCAAACGTCGGCGATCATCAAACACGTCTGCAATGGCACGTGAGTCGATAGTTTTTGCGGTTTCCGGAACCCGGCGGATTCCAACAAATCGCTGATGTGGGCATGCGTTCTAGGACGGCCTTTGCCCATCGCGAGCAGATAGAAATTGAAATAGGCACCCACGCTCTCTGCGCCTTCCGTAGCCGCCATCGGTTCGGCCACCAGAACGCGACCTCGCGGCGGAAGCGCTTTTCGCACGGCGGCCAGCAAGCGTGCGACGCTGGCGTCGTCGTGGTCGTGAAGGACACGAACGAGCGATACAAGATCGGCGCCGCGCGGAAGTTCATCGGCGAAGAAATCACCGGCGAAAATGTGCGCGCGCCCGTCGTTGATCAACGGCGCGAGTTTGGTTCGGGCCAGCGCGGCCACTGCCGGCAAATCGAATAACTGCACCGCCAATTGTGGAAATTGCGCGGCCGCGGCGCCGATGAATTCGCCGTTGCCGCCGCCGACATCGAGAAGACATGCGTGGCGACTCAACGGATAGGCATCGAATATTTCCTGCGCCACCAGCGTCTGCGAACGCGCCATCAATTCGCTGTAGGCGAATGCCGCATGGGATGCGCCAGACTCGCGTAAATCGGCGTACGGCCAATAGCGCGCCAGCTCCCCGTCGACAACACCCGACTTCAGCAACTGCACCGGATCTTGCAAATCGGCATAGAGCAACGCGTTATGCTCGATCATCGCTCGCAAGGCGTCGTTGTCAATAAGCGCAGCGCCCAATGCGCCAAGCGAATAACGCAGTTGGCGGTCGCAACGCAGGAGCCGCAATGCCACGGCCGAATCGGCCAAGCGCGCCGTTGAATCTTTACTCAGTGACAAACGCTGCGCGAGTTGCGTGAGAGTCAGTGGCGCTTCAATGAGAATGTCGAATACTTTTAGACGAACGCAGGCCAACAAAACTTGCGAGTAGACGAAGCCCGCGCAGATGTCGAATAGCTGGCCCGCTCGTCGCCTTGCTATCGGCCGCGTTAGAAAAAATCGAGCGGCCCACGTGCGAAACGCTGGATTTGCGCTGATCGAAATCGTTGCGTTCTGCAAACGTTCCCACCAACCGCTGCGAGCTGATGCGTCGGAAGATCGACGCTGGATAAAACCGGTCACGCCGCCTGCAGCATGTCGCTCGGAATATGGTTTTGCGCTTGCGCGAGAATTACGGCTCGCAACGCGTCGGCGCCGTCGCAGGTGGGAATGGATGCAACGGCTTCATCGACCAAACGCTTCAGCGCCTGAACCGCCCCTGCCAAACCGAACTCATGCACGGCACTAAGCCTGCCCAGTTCAGCGTCGCGGCCAATCGGTTTGCCTAATTGCGCCGACGAGCCGACCACATCAAGAATATCGTCAGCGACTTGATACGCCTCTCCGATCTTCGCGCCCAGCAAGCCCCACGGACGCGTTTCGCTAACTCCGGCAGCAGCCGCGCCGGCCATCGTTGCTGCGGCGAACAGCGAGCCCGTCTTGGCTTGCTGATAGGTAGCCAGGGCCGCCGTCGATTCACATTCCCACGCTTGTCCGGCCACGATTCCTCCGGACGTACCTACGCCGCTGCCGATAATGCGCAACAGTGCGGGCAATCGCTCAGGCGCGATGACGCACGCATCGGCTAGCGCTTCGAAGCCGAGAACGATCATGGCATCGCCAGCCAATAACGCGATGCGCTCGCCGAACGCGAGATGCACCGATGGCTTGCCACGGCGTATTGACGCGTTGTCAAAGCATGGCATGTCGTCATGGACCAAAGACGCGCAGTGCAAAAATTCTACGGAGGCTGCGGCGGCATCGGTAATCGTTGGACAATCATCCCCGCATGCTTGCGCGACCGCCAACACCAACCGTGGACGAACACGCGCGCCACCGGGAAACATGGCATAGCGAATAGCCATCGCGAGCTTGGGAGGACACCCTGATGATTCACCCGGTTCAATCGCTGCGAGCAATGCGTTTGCTATGCGTGTACTGGCGCTCAACATCGTGCCTCCCGCTATTGTCATTTTTTTCGATCACGTTATTGTGTCAACAACTTTAGACACTATCGATCATCGAGTCAATGACGTTCTATCGGTTTGAATTTCGCTATGCGCGTTGACGAGAGCGCCATCGTCATCGGTGCGGGCGCCGGTGGCCTCGCCGCAGCACTGGCGCTCGCCAGCGCCGGGATATCGGTGACGGTACTAGAACGTGCCAGCTCCGCGGGCGGCAAAATTCGCGCGGCACGCGTCGGTGATTCTGCCGTAGACATCGGTCCCACCGTCTTCACGATGCGCTGGGCGTTCGACGAACTTTTTCGCGACGCGGGTTTTAGGCTAGACGATTTTATTACACTCGATCGCGCGCACGTGCTCGCGCGTCACGCGTGGGTCACGGGCGGCAATCTGGATTTGTATGCATCGGTCGAACAATCCGCCGACGCGATCGGCCGTTTCGCAGGCGCCGCCGATGCACGTGGCTACCTCGCCTTCGCGGCTCGCGCGCGATCCATCTATCGCACGCTCGAAGGAGCTTTTATTCGTCGCGCATGTTCGAGTCCGCTCGATCTGATCGGTGCCGTCGGACTTCATCGTCTGGCGGACCTGTGGCGAATCACTCCGTTCGTCACATTATGGCGGGCGCTGGGAAGTTATTTTAAGGATCCACGTTTGCGTCAGTTGTTCGGCCGCTATGCCACGTACTGTGGCTCTTCGCCTTTCGCAGCGCCGGCGACACTGATGCTCGTCGCCCATGTCGAACAGGACGGCGTTTGGTTTGTTCGCGGAGGCATGCAGGCACTGGTCAAAGCATTAGAGCGCGCTTGCTTGCGATGCGGCGTCACATTCCGGTTCGCATCCGAAGTCACTCGTATCGACGCGAAAGACGGGCGCGTCGCCGGCGTCACGCTGGCGGACGGAGAGCGCATCGGCGCGACGCGCGTGATCGTGAATGCCGATAGCGCGGCGGTATCGACCGGACGCTTCGGAACTCAAGCTGCAGCTGCCGTGCCGCCGATCGCTGCAGCGACTCGCTCGCTATCGGCTATGACCTGGGCATTCGCCGCGCACTGCGACGGGTTCGACTTGGAACATCACAACGTGTTCTTCTCCTCCGATTACCGGCGCGAGTTCTCGGAAATCTTCGGGCATTCACAGGTGCCGCAAGAACCTACGGTGTATGTCTGCGCACAGGACGGCGGCGGTTCGTCCGCGTCGCGCGCGGAGAAAAACTTGTTCTGTCTCATCAACGCACCTCCCGATGGCGATAGCCATACTTATTCCGCAGCGGAGATCGACGAATGCAACCGACGGATGATGAAAGCTTTGACGCGTTGCGGCCTCACTCTGCATCCGACAGCCGACCAACCGACAGTGACGACGCCGACCGATTTCGATCGGCTGTTCCCGAGCACGGGCGGCGCGCTGTACGGCCCGGCCTCGCACGGGTTCATGGCATCGTTCCGGCGCCCCGCGGCGCGCACGAAACTGGCCGGCCTTTATCTAGCGGGCGGCAGTGTGCATCCGGGACCGGGAGTACCGATGGCGGTTCTCTCGGGGCGCCTGGCGGCGGCAACCGTACTGGCGGATTTGCATTCGATCGGGACGTCGCGCCCGGTGGCTATCGCTGGTGGTACGTCGATGCGCTGAGCGATGACGGCACCTCCCGCATCACGCTGATCGCCTTCATAGGCAGCGTTTTCTCACCGTACTACGCACGAGCGCGTCGACGCGGCTGTGCCGATCCGCACAATCATTGCGCGCTGAATGTCGTTTTGCATAATCAGCGTGGCAAATGGTGGGCGATGACCGAGCGCGGTGCGCGGTCTTTGCAACGCGATAAGGATACGTTGACGATAGGACCGAGTTCCGTGCGATTCGACGGAGCGTCGCTGATCTTCAACATTGATGAGAAAACCTCGCGATGGTCTTCACCGATCCGTGGCGAAGTGCGTGTGACGCCGCGTGCACTGCTGGATCGGCACTATCGTCTCGACAGCGCAGGTCGTCACCGCTGGAGGCCCTTGGCGCCGATGGCCCGCATCGAGGTTGACCTTGATTCGCCGGCCATGCGCTGGTCCGGCGACGCGTATTGCGATTCTAACGAGGGCGATGAACCGCTAGAGCGCGGCATAGAATCATGGCACTGGATGCGCGGGACCATCGACGGAGATGCCGTCGTCATATATGACGTGCGGGATCGCCGCGCGTCGGAGTCGCTGTTCGCGTTGCGGTTTGCCCGCGACGGCAGCGTCGATGCGATCAGGCCGCCTGCGCTTCGTCGTCTGAATTCGTCGAAGTGGCTGCTGCCGAGAGCGACTCGATCGGATACCCACGCATCGATCGTCGAGACGCTGGATGACACGCCCTTCTACGTGCGCTCAATCGTCAACACGCAACTGTGCGGCCGCGAGTTGATATGCGTGCACGAAAGCCTTTCTCTCAACCGGTTCGCGTCGCCGATTGTGCAAGCGATGTTGCCTTTCCGCCTGCGGCGAAAAGCATAGTTCGCACGTTCCGATCAGCGTTGCTTCGGTTGGTCGGCTTTACGTCGTGCGTCGGACTCGGATCTTTTTAACGACACCAATTGCCAAACGAGTATGCCGAGCACGCCACCGAACACCAGCAGCATTTCGATGATGCCCGTGAGCTTTCCCACGTCAGTTGGAACCTAGTGCGCCGGCACCGTCGGATTCGATAGGGTTCATTTCGAAACGTCCACGTCGCTCTAAACGATCGAATAAATCGATCATCCACAATGCGCGTGATTTGAAGTGCCACCACGGTATCGTCGTGTGAGTCGGCATCACCCTGTCTGGACTCGATTCGATGCTCTTAAGCAAATATTGCGTAGCCGGTCGAGCTGACACGGTCTCCTGCGGATCGACGCGCG
Organism: uncultured Rudaea sp.; assembly: GCA_964657965.1. Taxonomy (GTDB): domain Bacteria; phylum Pseudomonadota; class Gammaproteobacteria; order Xanthomonadales; family Rhodanobacteraceae; genus Rudaea. Next base: position 9,850 of record CAZZWP010000033.1, read on the forward strand.
CGACGGTGAAATACGATTTGACCAACAGCTGACATTTACGCCGACCTGAAACAACGGCGCGACGTGACACCGAATCGCAACCGGCCGCGCGTACAACGCGTCCGATATCGGCGTAAATCAAACGTGCCGCAGTAATACCGGCCTGACACGAACGCGGCAACTCAGCGATGCCCGCCTCGACACCCGAGTACAAATAATCGGCCTCGTACAAAAGATTGTCGATGACGATGCGCAATGCTGGACTCATCTGCGGATCAGCAAGCCACCTCTCTGGATCGATGCCGACATGTCGCAGCGAATTCAAAGGTAAATACAAACGACCAGCGCGGGCATCCTCGCCGACATCGCGTGCGATGTTGGTCAACTGCATGGCCATGCCCAAATCGCAAGCCTTGGCCACAGCATGAGTGGCGCGCACGCCCATCAACAATGCCATCATTGCGCCGATGGTTCCGGCAACGCGAGCGGCATATTGAAGAACCTCGGCGAGCGTATCGTAACGTCGTCCGCTAGCGTCCCATTCGAAGCCTTCGAGTAGCGCGTCGAACAACGTTCGGGGAATGGCGTAGCGATCGACGACCGCCGACAAAGCGCGATCGACCGGCTGTGCAAGGGGACGACGGGCGTAAGCCCGATCCAGACGCTCGCGCAGTCGCGCGATCGCATTGGCTCCGCCGGCGTCAATATCGATCGCGTCGTCGGCTTCGCGGCAAAACGCATAAAGTACAGTGACGGCATCACGCACGCTTTTTGGCAAAAGCGTGGATGCGCCTGAAAAGGACTTCGACCCTGCGCGCAATTTCTCGCGGCAGGCCATCAAATCGGATCGCGCCAACGCGCTATTAGGCCATTGCGGTTGCATGTTTCACCACTTGATCGAGAACGCGCGCCGACGAAAGCACGCCTGGAACGCCCGCGCCGGGATGCGTCCCGGCGCCGACGAGAAACAGGTTCTTGATTTCTTCGCTGCGATTGTGCGGACGAAACCACGCGCTCTGTCGCAAAATCGGCTCCATGCCGAACGCCGCACCTTGATACGAATTGAGTCGGTCCTGAAAATCCTGCGGCGTCAGCACGCGGGAGGTAACGATATGGTCCTGGAGATTCGGCAACACCGTCTCCGCCAGTCGCGCGCATATTTCGCGACGATAGCGTTCAATGCGATCGTCGTTCCACACGGTTTCGCCTTCAAGATTCGGAACCGGCGCGAGAACGTAAAACGCGTCGCATCCGTCCGGTGCGAGGGAGGGATCCGTTGCCGTCGGCCGGTGCAGATATAAACTAAAATCGCTGGCCAGCACTTTGCGTTCGAAAATGTCATTCAGCAGTTCGGCATAACGCGGACCGAGCAGGATGGAATGATGCGGCACATCGGGATAGATGCGGCGCGTGCCGAAGTACCAAACGAACAAGCTCATCGAATGACGCGAATGCTCGATCTTGCGATCGGTCCAACGCTGACGATGCATAGGCGCGAGCAAATGGCGATAGGTCCACGCCGCATCCGCGTTGGACACAACGATATTGGCGTCGATACATTCCCCATCTCGTAATCGCACACCGCTTGCTTTGCCGTCACTCACGAGGATTTGATCAACCTCGGCGTTGCAGCGAAGCGTTCCGCCCTGCCCTTGCACCAGCTTGACGAGTCCGCGCACCAACTCGCCGGTGCCGCCCATGGCGAAATGAACGCCCCACTTGCGTTCGAGAAACGCGATGAGGCAATAAATCGATGGCGCCGTGAAAGGATTGCCGCCGATCAGCAAGGGATGAAAGCTGAGCGCGATGCGCAGTCGCGGGTCCGCGACAAACGTCGATACCAATCCATACACCGTGCGGTAGCTCTTCAATCGCAGCATCGATGGCGCGATTTTCAACATATCGGCGATCGAATCGAAGGGCACGTGGCCGAGGCGTTCGAAACCCACTTCGAATATGGCTTGGCTCATCGCCATAAACCGTTCGTAGCCGGCCACGTCTGCTGGCCGCCATCGGGCGATCTGCGCCTTCATCGACGACTCGTCGCCGCTATAGTCGAACACGTCGCCATTGCTATACGAGATGCGATAAAACGGTGCCACTTCACGCAGCTCGACATCGTCGCTCATGCGTTTGCCGCAGAGCTGCCACAATTCCTCGAACAAGAATGGTGCCGTGATAATGGTTGGGCCGGCATCGAACGTAAATCCATCCTGGCGATAGACATAAGCTTTACCGCCAGGCGCGTCGAGTTTTTCCAAAATGCTGACGCGATAGCCGCGCGCACCCAACCGCACCGCCGCCGCCAATCCGCCGAAGCCACTGCCGATGACGACGGCGTGCGGTTTTTCTGCGGGACGTGCCGAATCGTTGAAGTCGGCCGAGAATGTCAACATTTATTGACAATACCGTAAGTAACGTCAAATTGACAATAGCATCAGTGTCGCCAATAATCCCTTCATAATGTGCACTTCGGCGAGGATTGCTTTGGAAACGCTCGACCTTGATCGCCCATCCAACGCAACGCCTTTCGAATGCGAGCCCCGCGAGAGAATTACCGATGGTTCATTGGTCTCCGCCGGGCCCATCAAATCAGCGCTGTCGCATCTTTGCCTGCTCGTCATCGGCGCCGGAAAAACGGCCGAAGCCATGGCCGCCTATTTTCAGATCGCACGTCCGCGCCGTCTCATCATCGCAAACCGAACGTTGTCGAACGGTCAGTCGCTGGCTGACCGATTTGGCGGCGAAGCGGTGTCTCTCGACCACTTGCCGGAACATTTGACGGAAGCAGATGTCGTCGTCTCATGTACCGCGAGCGAACGCCCCATTGTGACCAAGTCGGCCGTGCAGGAAGCAGTGTCGAGTCGTCGGCACCAACCGTTGTTTTTGGCGGACATTGCCTTACGTGGCGATGTCGATGCTGACGTACGATCTGTCGACGACGTATTCGTGACCACGGTGTCGGAAGTCTGCACCGACGAGGCGGTAGACCAGCAAGCCCGCGCGGTCCTGTCGTGGCATATGCGCTGCTTGCAAGTCTGGCAAGAAAAATTTAGATCGAACGAGCACGCGAGTCTGCTGCGAAGGTCGGCCGAGGACGTCCGCGACGAGGCACTCCAAAAAGCCTGCAAGATGTTGCGATCGGGCAAACGTGCGGACGAGGTACTCGCCTTTCTCGCCAACGCGATCACCAACAAATTTCTGCATTCTCCGAGCGCGAAACTTCGCGAAGCCTCGCTGCGCGGCGATCGCGAATTACTGCGCGCAGGCGCTCGCCTGTTCGATGTAGCGACGCGTGGAAACTGAGATGGGCTTACCGCTGCGAAAACCCCGTGATGCGATCCGCTCCGATGCTTGCGGCGATACCGTGGTGTCGTTCGATGACGAGACGATCGTGTTAGTCGATCGGCATGACAATGAAATCGGCTTTCTGAGTAAGGCCGAGGCGCATCGCGGAAAAGGTCTGCTGCATCGTGCGTTTTCGATTTTCGTGTTCGATGAAAACGGCCGCCTTCTGATCCAGCGTCGCGCAGCGGGCAAACGCTTGTGGCCCAGCTACTGGTCGAACACATGCTGCAGTCATCCGCGGCGCGGCGAAACGATCGAAACCGCCGTGCATCGTCGGTTGCACGAAGAACTAGGCCTGCGCTGCGATCTCGATTTCCTGTTCAAATTCCACTACGAAGCGCAGTTCGACGCAGACGGTGGCGAGAACGAAATGTGCTGGGTCTATGTCGGCCACACCAATCAGATGCCGCGCATCAATCGTCGTGAAATATCCGACGTGTGTTACATCGAACCCGACGCGCTCGATCGCCAGATGGACGACGCTGCGCGCGAATTCACGCCTTGGTTTCGGCTCGAATGGTCGCGTATCCGCGCGGTGGCGATGACGTAAGCCGCCGGCATCACGGTACCTTGCGATCCACCGATTTGACCGCACTGGAAATCGCCGCCGCGTCCGCATGCGGCAACCAGAGGTAGCGCGCGCCCATTGTTTGCGCCAGCGTTTCAGCCTGACGCTGCGCGCGGTTGGCGATATCGATCAGAATCGTCGACGCGGCCAGTGCCCGGACGCGAATCGCCATCGCATGCGCATCGGCTTCGCCGCGGGCCCGACCCAGGCTGCCATCGAGCGCGACGTTCGCG
>CAZZWP010000033.1:13987-27728 GCA_964657965.1 uncultured Rudaea sp.
CCTGCGTCACCGATTGCCCAGCCCGGATGCTCTGTTCGGCAACCGCGCAGCCCAGCTGTAACGCCGCGGCGAGCGGCGTGGCGCCGCCGCCGGGAAGGCCCGCCAGGTGCCGTTTTGCGCGCACCAGCGAACGCGTCGACGCGAGGATCAATTCGGCGCCGGTGCCGCGAAACGCGATGACGCAAACCTGATCGCGCCGAACATAACAGTCGGCGAGAAGAAGCTCGACGGCGCCCTTCGCTTCGGCCAGACGATTGAGTGCGGCCGAGCCCGATGCATCGACCACGAAAACCGTCACCGTCTGCGTTCGTTGCTTGTAGCGGTTGATCCGCAAATCGCTCGCGCGGATGCGCACGCGGCGGACATCACCGCTCGGTGCAGCCGCAAGGCGCGCGCGCTGCCACGGCGCGGCGGTGCGCAAGGTTTCCACCAGATTCAAGCGAATGCCACCGCCCGGTTTGCCGGCGCGCGTTCCGGCCGGCCGGCCGCGCGACGCCGCATGACGTAGCGCACCGGCGCGCCCTTGAAGATCGCGATGGCTTTTCCCAATCTGCTTACTTGCTATACGTTGCAACAGATTCGGCGGCAGTGAGGCGAGCGCCGCAGCCAACACGAGATCGTCTGCGCTCGGTGGATTCGTCTCGCCGCGCTGCGTGTCGTCGCGGTGTGACTCTTCAATTTGCGAATCATCACTGCGCGTCTCGTCGCGTTGCAAATCTTCGCCGGTCGATTGTTCTCCGGTCGGCGGCGGCGATTCATTCGCTTCCGCGGGATCAGGATCCGCCGACTCCGACGACGGAATTTGCGTTGCACGCGGCGTCAACACCAAGCGCGCCGCTACTTGTGCGTCTTCCACCGTCGTGGCATCACGACCCGACAACGCCGCAAACGCGCGTGCGGCGTGAACGGCGAGGATCGACGCCCGCGGCGATTCGATGCCCAACCGACAGGCAACGGCGCACAACGCATGCAACGTGTCTTCCGCGACGACGACGTGCGACAATCGCGAACGTGCGCGCACCACGGCGTCGACATCTTGATTCCTGTGCGGCTCTGCGTCGTCGCATGCAGCCAGATCGATGATGAACGCGAGACGGTCCAGGAGTTGCGGCGGTGTCGGCGACTCATCATCGAGGCTTTCATCTAGCGCGATGATGCCGATGCGCGCCGGGATGCGTCGTGAAATGCCGTCGCGCTCCAACGCGATTGCTGCGTCGTCGACAACTGCCGTGAGGTGACTTCGCAAACGCGTCGATATTCTCTCCGACGACGGCAGCACGACGAAACCGCCGTCCGTTTCGGCGAGCACGCCACAGCGATACGACGCGCTGCCATGATGCAAGGCTTCAAGCCAATCCAGCCCACCGAGCAGGCGCTCGTCGCTGATATGCAATGGCACGCGCCGCAGTGGCGCGTCGGCAGGGAGCAAGGCGCGGAAGAACGCCAACCACGCGTCACGGACCGGCCCGGCGCCAGCGTGCACATTCGCGCCGTGCAGGCCGGCGGGATCGATCGCAAGCAATGTCGCAGCGAGTGTCGCGTCGGTCCACACGTCCATGGCGTGGATCATCTCCATTTCGCATCAGGTTCCGAACAGACTTTCGACGGCTCGTTCCACGCGCGCGGTTGAGCCCGACTCATCGAGCGGATCCCGACGCAACCGATGACACAACGATGCGGATGCAACGCGACGCAGATGCGCATCTTCAACGGCCAATCCGCCATCGAGACTGGCCACCGCGCGAGCGGCGCGGATGAGTGTGAGTTCGCCGCGCAGTCCGTCGGCGCCCAGTTCCATGCAGAGACGCGATGCGCGCTCGAGCGCCGCGTCGGGGACGTCGATCGTCGGCAATCGCTCGGCCGCTTTCACGATGCGGCGGCGCAACTTGTCATCTTCTTTTTTCCAGTCGGCGACGAATGCATCGCAATCTTGCTCGAAGGCCATGCGGCGTTTGACGACTTCGACGCGCGTCGGCAAGTCCGTCGGCGTTTTCACTTCGACAGACAATCCGAATCGATCAAGCAGTTGCGGCCGTAATTCGCCTTCCTCGGGATTGCCGCTGCCCACGAGCACGAAGCGCGCCGGATGGCGCACGGACAGCCCTTCGCGCTCGACCAGATTTTCGCCGGACGCCGCCACGTCGATAAGCAGATCGACCAGATGATCCTCGAGCAGGTTCACTTCATCGACATACAGAAACCCGCGATTGGCGCGCGCCAATAGACCCGGCTCAAATGCCTTGATGCCTTGCGCGAGCGCGCGTTCCAGATCCATTGCGCCGACGACGCGATCTTCGGTCGCGCCGAGCGGCATGTCGACGACCGGAACCGGCACACGACGCGATTTGACCTCGGTGGCGGAATGCACGGCGCGACAGTTGTCGCACCAGTTCGATGGCGTGGCCGGATCGCAACCGAATTCACAGTCGACAATAACGCGCATCGGCGGCAGCAGTGCCGCGAGTGCACGGACCGCCGTGGATTTTCCAGTGCCGCGATCGCCGAACACCATGACGCCGCCGATGGTCGGATCGACGGCGGCAATCAACAGCGCCAGCTTCATCGCATCCTGGCCGACGATCGCCGAAAACGGAAACGGTTGTGCCATGGCTTTTACGTCATCCTCAAGTGGGCCGCGTCCGAACAAGTTGCGATACGATGGACGCTTCGCACTCACGGAAAGCCGCGTTGACGTCAAGCTTATCAGACACGCCCACACGAAAAGAGCCTGCGCGTCGCCACCGGATTTGGTTAACGCTGCTGGTTGCCTTAGCCGCCGTCGTCGCGATCGGATTTGCGCTGGTACAACTGCATCGTTTACGCGACGGGCTGATCGTCAGCGTCGACCACGTCGGTACGATTCCGGTAACGATCTGGCGCGAGAAAGAAGCGACAACACCGGCGCCCGTGGTCGTGATCGCTCACGGCTTCGCCGGCTCACAACAGCTCATGCAGCCATTCGCCATCACGCTTGCGCGCAATGGTTACGTCGCCGTCACGTTTGATTTTCCTGGCCACGGCTTGAACCCGATACCGCTGACCGGCGGGCTGGCCGATGCCGAGGCGATGCAGCACGATCTGGTCGACTCGCTCGCGAAGGTCGTCAGCTATGCCCAAGGTCTTTCGAATGGCGACGGGCGACTGGCGGTCGTCGGTCATTCGATGGCCGCCGATGTGGTGGTACGTTTCGCGGCGGCGAACCCGCGTGTGCAGGCGACCATTGCGGTTTCGCTATTCGTGCCGACTCTCGCGCCGGTGTACGCCAATAATTTGCTCATCGTCGATGGTGCGTTGGAACCGTCGATGCTGCGGCAACAGGCCTTTGAAATCGCCGGGCAAACTATTTCCGGCGACATCAAAGACGACGTCACGTATGGGGATTTCCCGGAAGGTAGCGCGCGACGCGTGGCTTTTTCGCGCGGCGTCGAACATATCGGCGTGCTTTACAGCGCCGACACGATGCACGAATCGCTGGCGTGGCTGAGTGCGGCGTTCGATCACACAAGCGATGGGTTCATCGACGCTCGCGGAAAATGGTTGGGGCTGCTTCTCATCGGATGCATCGCACTGGCATGGCCGCTATCGACGTTGTTGCCGCGAATTCCTTTCGACACACGCGCAAAACCGTTTAAAGCGATGCAGGTAATCATGGTCGCGATCGTGCCCGCCGTCGTAACGCCACTGGTGTTATGGAAACTTCCCACCGACTTTCTCCCGATTCTGCTGGGCGACTACATCGCATTGCATTTCGGAATCTATGGCCTGCTCACCGCTGCCGGGATTTGGTGGTTACGCCGTGGCACGCATACAGTATCCACGCGCCTCGCGATGACGCGTGTGCTGATCGCCATCGGTGTTGTCATCGTGTTCAATGTCATTGCGATCGGCTTACCGCTGGATGCGTACGTGTTTTCGTTCTTGCCGGGCGTATGGCGATACTCGCTGATCGCAATCGTTCTGATCGGAACACTGCCCTACTTTCTCGCCGACGAATACCTGACACGCTATTGCGCGGCAATGCGCGGCAGTTACCCGCTAACCAAACTGTGCTTCCTCGTCTCGCTGGTTATCGCCATCGCACTCAACCTTGAAAAACTGTTTTTTCTTGTCATCATCGTGCCGGTCATCATCCTGCTGTTCCTGATTTATGGACTTTTCAGCGCCTGGATTTTTCGCCGCACCGGCAACGCATTCGTTGCCGCGTCGGCCAACGCCGTGTTGTTCGCATGGTTCATCGCAGTGACGTTTCCACTCGTCAGTCGATGAGCGCAATCCGCGCCGAAACCGGCGGGCTGGCCGACCGCTTGCGACATGCCACACGTACACTGCACACGCAGGCTGAACGCAGCGGCATCATGCGCACGCTGTTGGCGCGCCGCATCGCGCGTGACGACTATTGCGCCTTGCTCGCCAATCTTCACGCAATTTACGACGCCCTCGAAAAAACGTTACTAGTTCACGCGAATCACACCTGCATCGCGGCGATCGTCGATCCTATATTGTTTCGCCGCGCATCGATCGAAGCGGACTTGTCTGCGTTGCACGGCTCAACGTGGAACGACGATATTCCGATCGCTACAGCGACACGCGAATACGTAGCGCACATCGAAACGATATCGAATGGGGAAGTCGAACGCGTGATCGCGCATGCGTACGTCCGCTACCTTGGCGATCTCAACGGCGGTCAGATGTTGGAGCCGATCGTTCGCGCCGCGCTCGACCTGCACGATACGTCAGCCACACAATTTTATCGTTTCGACGTTCCGAACGTGTCGGCGTACGCATCGCGCTATCGCGCAGCACTGGACTTGTTGCCGATGACGTCGACACATACAGATGCAATCGTCGACGAAGCGTGTTGGGCGTTTAGGCAGCACATCGCGCTATTCGAAGAACTCGCGGCATCCTCGGGCTAATCGCGATCGTTGTGGTACGAACGCAATTGCAGGTAGATGGCCATCGCCTGCTTCGTCGCCGTTTCGAGTTCCTCGATGAGTGGTGCAAGCGCGCGCCCGCTTCCGCCATCGACGATATCGAGCGCCGCCAGTCGCGCGTTGGCCAATATCGAATTGACGACTTGATCCGGCACGCTCGCCGGCGTGGTGTCCGCATCGGCGATTCCGCGACCCGCACGCTGAAGCGCACTCTCCATATGCTGACGCGCCGCCTCGGCTTTCTTCGCGTCCGACAGATTGGTAAAGATGAGGATGAACCCCAGAATGCCGCCGTTCGCACCGGGCACGTTGTCGGCACGCACGCCGACCGGAATCGGCGCGGGTGCTGCGGCAAAACTCAACTCGCCGCGCCACGACTGCCGCTGTTGCACCAGACGACGCAACATCAGAAGGGCTTGCTCCTTATCGGTGAAAATCGAAGCCAGATCATTCAACGTGCTGAGCGGCCGATCACCCATCCCCGCCTGCTGCGAAAAACTTTTGTTGGCGAAAAGGATGCGGCCGTGCGAATCCGCGATGATGACGGGCTCTTTCGAATTTTCGACGGTAACGCGCACCAACGACAACTGATGTTCCGCAATGAGCAGACGCACCGCCTGAATCTGCAAAATGATGTCGACCAGTGTCGCGCCGATCTCGCGCGCCAGCGCAATATCGGCGCCGGACCAAGGCGAAGCCGTATCGCGAACGATCTGCAGCCATGACGCAAACGAGCGGCGCGGAGACAGGTTGAGCGGATCGTTGTCGATCACGGCTTTGCTCGGATCGCCGGCCCAGGTCACCTCGCTGAGTTGTTCACGGCGCAGCCAGACCAAAAGATCCGGGCGCGACGACGAAAGCTCGATCGCCAGCACGCCGCTAGCCGTGGGCGTTATCGATGCCAGCGCCGGATTTTCGCGCGCGACGGAGGAACACGAGAAGATGGAGTCGGTCACCCGTGTCGCGATCCACGCCAGCAACTGACGCAGTTCGGGCGTGGACGGCACTTCGCCGACACAGAGAATTTCTCCTTCGAAAAAGAGTACCGCGCCCGTCGCATTGACCGGCTGCAACAGCGTGCGTGTGTTGCCAACCAGTGCGCGACGCCAGTCGCCGTCGGCCTGCGTCGCTTCGATGAGACGCTGCTCCAACGAACGCACGAGGATCACGCCTTGTGAATGCGCAAAATTTTCGATGGCGGCGATGCGTGTGGAGATCGCTTCGGCGAGCAAACCGCACGCCGCGCGCACGCCATAGCCCACGTGCTTGGGCGAATAGTGATGGCACGCGATCAGCCCCCACAATTTTCCCTCGCGCACTAGGGACACGACGAGGGTGGCCGTCACGCCCATGTTCTTCAGATACTGGAGATGCAACGGCGACATGCTGCGCAAATGACAAAGCGACATATCCAGTGCGTGGCCATCCGGCACGATGGGCACGGGTTCGTAATTAACGTCGACCAGAACGCGCACGCGAGTACGCAAATACAATTCCCGTGCGCGCTGCGGAATATCCGTCGCTGGATAATGATGTCCGAGCAACGGTTCCAGCGCCGCGTCGCGCGCCTCGCCGATAATTTTTCCGTGCCCATCGGGATCGAATTTGTAGACCATGACGCGGTCGTAGCCGGTCATGTCACGCAGGATGTTGACGACCGTATCGGAGAGCGTTGCAATGCTCGGCGATTCGCTGATGCGTTCGACCATTCTCGACAAGCGGCTTTCAAACGAATCGGACGCCACCGACGTGTCGGTCACGTCATCGATCGCTCGCACCGGTTCGAGTTCGACCACGATGCCGCCACCGGCGTGGCGATGCACCAGGCCCTCGAAAGCGGCCAGTTGCAACGTCTCGGTATTTCCGACCAGGCAGCGGACTGGCTGCGGCACCGACACATCGCGATCCGCGATGACGGCGTGCACATGAGCGTCGATGTTGCCGCCGAGATCAGCCAAGGCGCCGCCCACCAAGTTCGCGGTACGGACGCCCGGCAATGCCATCGCATTCGTACTCGCCTGCAAAATAATACGTGCGTCTGCGTCGAGCACGAGCAGGATGCCGTGCGGCTGGATGGAACCGGCGAGATGGATCAACTCGCGTTCGCAATTGGTGAGATCGGCTTGCCCGAAGGCAGGACTCGTCACATGCTCGTTCATGCCGCGTATTCTCCGCCAAGTCTGGGCGCGCGGCGATTATGCGGGCAACGACCGATAATTGCTTAAATGAGCGTCGGGGCTAGTGAATATCGCGACCGGATTCGCCAGACTCTGCCGTTGTCGCCTGCGCATGGCATACGCGGATGATCAAACCCACACATTCCTGCTGTTTCAAGAGCGTGGCAGACATTTCCACCGTAATCGGTGCATCGTTGGAGCGTTTGAACGTGGCCGTAAACAGGCGACTGCGCTCGTCGTTTTTTACCATCCCTAAAATTTCCGTCACGCCACCGCTGCTAAGCCAATCCAGCAAGTTGCGGCCCGCGACGGCTTGCTCTCGACTGAGCTCCGCGAGATTCAAGAACGCTTCGTTGACGAAGAGCAGACGGCCCTTGAGATCGCAGACGGCGATCACATCGGCCGAGCGTTCGAAGAGAGCTTCCAACCGACGGTTCTTTTTTGCGTCCGGTGTGGAGGCGTCTGCCGGCGGAATGATTTCTTCCACGACTTCCCGCAAGCGCAAGAAGAACACGTTCGATGACTCGCCATCGAACGATGTCACACCGACTTCGAGTGGCTTGCCCGCATCGATCGTCGTCGTTCGTCCACTGAGCGGCAACGTGCCGGCGCGTGCGCCATCGAGAAAATCGTAAAGCGATGCCCGAGCGGATGCGGCCACGGAATGACCCAACGGCTTGCCGACAATGTCGCTGCCCGATCGGCCGAGCAACGCCACGGCGGAACGATTCGCATCCACGACATCGTATGTCGCCGCGTCAATGATCAGCATCGGTTCCGATGCTACGTCGAATAACAGTCGATACCGGGTTTCCGCTTGACGGCGCTGCCAGTAGTCACGCTCCATGGTGCGTTGCGTGTTGGTGAGTCGCTCCTGCATCGCCGACACCAGGCGCATGTCGCGCCCGACTGCCAGTGTCGGCCCTTGATCACCGAGTCGAATCGCCGAATAGGCCATCGGGATTTCAGGGCCTTCGTCGGCCACATGCGCCAGATGACGAACGCGGGAAACCCCGCTTCCCGACAAGTCGGCCAGAAACTGCCCGACTTTGTCACGCATCTCCACGGTGACGGTGTCGGCCCAATGCTGGCCGATCCACTCACGCGCGTCGGCAGGCGGCGGACGCGTCTGACCGACCGCCACGTTTTGAATAACCCCGTTGTCATCAAGAATGAGCGCAATATCGCAAGCGACCGAGACCATTACCTCGATCAGCTCCGGAGCCAAGTCCGAAAACGAGCTCAAATTGACGGGGATGTTTTTCCCCTGGGTCATGTAACCACTCCTGACACCCTGTTTGGCGCAGCCTTTCGGCGCATTCCGCTCGCTTCCACAGAGTTGATTTTATGATAATACATGGCGAGGTTGGGCGCGCCTAATCCATCCGACCAAATGGTTCTAATCCGCGCTTTTCGTACCATCTTCGGGACAAATCATAAAGATGGGCGACCAGCGACGCGCAAACCGCGATGACAATCAAAGGCCAGGGTGAATGTGCCAAAGCGAAACGCAGGGCCAGCAGCAGACATGCGCCGGAGGCCAGGTTCGCGAGGGTGTCGCCGGCAGTCACTCCTTTACCGCTGAACTGCCGATACGCAACCAAGCCGATCGCCTCGAGGGCAACGACAAAGAGGACCACATCGACCATGCGACCTGATGCGACAAAGCTACTGAACCAATCTTCGTTCACCGAGACACCATTCCTATTGCGGTGACCCGGTTACCCGGGCCTCACGCGTGCGCCAGACCTAACAAATGCGCCAGGTCCTTAAAGAAAATTCGTACATGAGCCATGGGTTTCTTTCGCACGAGCTTCTTGTGCATATACGACTCGAACGTCAGCTTCTGAACGTCGGCGTCTTCGCAAATAGTGACGAAGCGTTCACGACGCTTTTCTGTGCGATACCAAAACCACTGCATGATGCCTAAGACCAAAAATACGGTGCCGTGCAATTTCATGAACTGCTTGCGCGCCGATTTCAACGCACGCGCGTTGCCGGTCTGAAGAAGCATATCGACCGCCTGCGCGGCTAGCTGCCCGCCCACCATGCCGTAGTAAATGCCCTCACCCGATGCAGGCGCGACGACGCCAGATGCATCGCCGGCGAGAACGACATCGCGGCCGTTATCCCAGCGCCGCAGCGGTTTCATTGGAATCGGTGCGCCTTCGCGTCGAACGGTGTCGCCAGCAAGGCCGGATACGTCGCGTAACGCGCTTACCGCCGCGCGCAGCGAGAATCCTTTTTGGGCGCTGCCACTGCCGACGCTCGTGGTATCGCCGTGCGGGAATACCCAGGAATAGAAATCCGGCGATAGCGCGCCGCGGTAGATCACGTCACAGCGTTCTGCATTGAAATCCTCACCGTTGGATTTAGGCGAGCGAACGATTTCGTGATACGCGAACACGTAGCGCATCTTGTTCGCGCCTTTGATCGACTGCCGCGCGACGTTCGAGCGCGCGCCATCGGCCCCAATCACCGCACGGGTGGAAACCCGACGTGCGTGCTCGGTGCCAGCGTCGTCCGTTTCGTCGAACTCCACGATTGTCCTGCCCGCGTCGTCGCGGCTGAGTCGCTTGAACGTACCCTCGACCAAATGCGCGCCCGCCGATGACGCCCGTGCGCGCAACCAGGGATCGAATTTTTCGCGCTCGACCATTCCCACGAAACCGTTTTCGATCGGGATATCGACACGCTTGTCTGACGGCGCCACCATCCGCGCCGAGGTGATTCGCGCGACGAGCAAATCGTCCGGAATCGCGAAATCCTTGATCAGGCGTGGCGGTATAGCGCCGCCGCACGGTTTGATACGACCCGCGCGATCGAGCAAAAGAACGTTGTAGCCTTTGGATGCCAGTTCATGCGCCGCCGTCGCGCCAGCCGGCCCTCCGCCGACGACGACCGTATCGTATGTCAGCTTCTCGTCGACGATAGCGTTCATGCGTTGCCCCGTTGCGCGACCACGGAAAATTCCGGCTGGCTCGCGTAGGATGCGGCACTCGGCGCACGCCCGATATTGCGCGCCAACGTTGCTGCCGCGATGAAGAGTGTTGCCTCGAAGGCGAACACGATTCCGTACGCCAATCCTGGAGTGCCGAGCGCCAGCTTGGCCACGTCGCTGGCAGCGGCGCCCAGAAATCCTCCGAAACCGAAAGCGATGGCTTGCGCCGCGCCCCATAATCCCATACGCACGCCTTCGCGCGAACCGCGTCCCGAGCTGGCAAGCGTCATCATCGAGCCGATAGCCGACACTGCAAATGCTCCGTTGGCCATACCGAGCACAAACACGTTCTGCTTCAACGGCCAATTGGGAGCCATCGAACCTGCTGCCGTAAGCGCGAGCAACGCAACCGCCGAAGCGGCGCAGCCAATGATGGTCCAAGTGCGCAAGGAACCGAATCCTTTGCCGCCGAGCAGACTACATGCGATGTTGACGAGGATCATTCCCACCAGCACACCGCCGTGCTGCACGCCGGACAATTGTGTCGACTGCCCTGGCGTCATTCCGAACGCAGCGCCGGCGAACGGTTCGAGAATCAATTCCTGGCCGCTGTAAGCCAGCATCGAGATGAACACGAACAATGTGAATCGCCTTGCCTGCGGCTCATCCCACACTTCCCTGAGCGCCGCCATAAAATCAGGTTTAGTGGCTTGCGTCGTAATCTTCGCAAGCTCGGAATTCGCTGGCGGTTCGATGCGAAAGAGCGCCGAGATTGTCAACGCCAGTGCGATGATCGACACTGTTGCCGTGATTGCAGTGAGTCGGAACGGTGTGTACGGATCGAGTACTTTGCCGACAATGACCGACGTGATCACGAATCCGACGATCAGCATCAGCCATACCATGGTCGCGGCGATCGGCCGACGTTTTTCGACAACGCGCTTGGCCAGTAAAACGAGTAACGACGTGCCGGCTGCGCCGACACCTGCGCCAATGATCGCGAATGCAACGACGGCCAACGCCACGCCGACGACACGCGACTGCGGCATCAACGACATCGCTATGGTTGCCAGCGTAGCGCCGCACCCGAGCGCTGCGATACCGCCGATAATCCACGGTGTGCGACGGTCGCCCAAATCCGAGCCGAACCCGAAGCGCGGGCGCAGGATCTGCACCGCGTAATGCAACGCGACCAATGCCGCAGGAATCATCGCCGGCAGCGCCAGTTCGACGACCATAATTCTGTTCATGGTCGAGGTGGCCAGTACTACGATCGACCCGAGCGCCATTTGAACCAGGCCCAGTCGTAAAATTCCGGTCCATCCCAATGGCGTAGCCTGGGTCATGATTCGGCTCCTATCAAACTGCGTATGGCGAAGGCGCTAACGAGCATGCCGATAACGTACAGCGTCACCCCCAGCGCGCTGTACCACGTGGCGCGCTCGATTGGGTTTTTCAGAAACCGGACCATGAGCGCGATCTGTATAGCCAGTAGCAGCGTGATGACGGCCGCGTACGTGAAGCGGCCCCACATCGTGAGCAGGACAATGACCGCGACCTGAGAGATCGCCATCACGATTGACGCCAACCGCGCTGCGCCTTGCACACCCAGTTGCACGGGCAACGATGCGATACCCATCTTCTCATCACCCGCGATCGACTTGAAATCGTTGAGGGTCATGATCCCGTGCGCGCCGATGCTGTAGATAAGTGCCAACGCCAGCGAACGCGGATCGGGCATCGCACCGCCTACCATGACAGCCGCGCCTGTCGTCCACGCCAACCCTTCATAGCTGAATGCGCAAGCGGTATTTCCGAACCAGCCGTTTTGCTTCAGTCGCGTTGGCGGTGCGCTGTATGCCCACGCGAGCAACAAGCCAACCAGCGCCGCGCCAAAACCCCAAGGGCCCAATTGCGTCGCCACTGCGGCGGAGATAGCGGTCCAGAGAATGCCGATGTACAAACCCCATCGACCCGGAATGCGGCCGGAGGGGATTGGTCGATTGGGCTCGTTGATTGCATCGACGTCGCGATCGAACCAATCGTTTACGACTTGACTCGTGGCACACACCAGGGGACCGGCGACCAGCACACCGAGTATCACCAGTTTCCAGTGATTCGATACGGGAATTCCGGACGCCACCGCGCCGCACGCGAACGCCCACATGGGAGGAAACCAAGTTACCGGTTTTAGTACTTCGGTAATCGCGGACAGAGATGGAACGGACATCGGCATTCCGTAATAACAGGCCTAGACTGGCATACCGCGCGTTAGTTGTCTAGTCTGCTTGACACTTTTTTGTGTCAACTTTTTAAAAATCAAGCGGTAAACCAGCAAATTTTGATGCGCCGCTTCCGATTATTTCTTGTCACGCGTCGTAATGTAAGCCTCCACGCCAAACGCCAGCAACGCCGCCAAAATAACCCAGTCAAGTATCGGTACGCCGGCGAATGTCACTGCGGCTCCGGTTCGGCCGATTCTAGCGACGCGTCGCTCAAACCATAGCGACGCAGTTTTACGTAAAGACTCTGCCGGCTGACGCCCAAAACTTCCGCAGCCGACGCGCGATTGTCGCCCGTCAGTTGCAGCGCTGCTTCGATGCAGAGTTTCTCGACGACGTCGGTGGCGTCGCGCACGAGTTCTTTCAACGGTACACGCCCGACCAGTTCCGTCAGCTGTTCGACCGAACGCGGTGTCTCGACGGCCGTTCCCGCCTCGGAGGTGACGCGCACGCCGACATTGCGGATGTTGAATGCAAAGCAAGGCGGATCGGCTGATGGAATCGACGTCGCGGAAATCTCCACTTCGGCGACTGCTCCATGTTCGCCCGTCAACGTGGTAGCGAACAATCGAATCGTGCCATGTTGGCGTAAGTTCGCGATGAGCACGCTGAAATCGACACGCGACCGTCCAACCCAGCTATCCAGCGATTTACCCAGCGCTTGAGATTCGGCAGGCAATTGAGCCAGATCGATGAAAGCGCGATTCATCGAGATGACGCCGCCTTCGGTATCCGTGACAACGAACGCATCGGGCGCATATTCCAGCGCGCGCAAAACGGATTTTGGTTTCACGCCTGCGCCGATCTCGACACGCGCGGCAGCGATGCGCAACAGAAACAGCGCGTCGTTCGCCTGGCGAAAATAAAAAGACGACACGTTGTACTCGCGTCGTTCGGCGCCAAGCTTGATTACCGCTTCATCGGCACGACCGGCGACGCGGACGCCCAGCACGAGGCTTTCCAGCGCAGCGGCACTTTCCGCACCGACACAATCTTCAAGCGTCTTGCCAACCAGCCGCTTTACCGAATCGCCAAACAAATCCGCCGCGGCGGGATTGGCCTCGACGACCTTACGCGTTTCGCCGTCCATCACCAAGATAGCTTCGGTAGAAATCTGAAACAATGTGCGATACCGCGTCTCGACGCTGCGCAGTCGCCAATAGTCGCGCTCCATCGCTTGTTGCGCGTCGACGAGTCGCTGCTGAAGACTCGCCACGTCGCGCAAATCGCGCCCGACGGCAACGATCCGATGACGACCGCCCAGCGACAGCGCCGTATACAAAACCGGCACGTCCGAGCCTCGCGCCGAGGTGTGATTGACGTGGCGTCCCTTGGGATCTTTCGCCTCGGCAGCATCGTGAAGCAGCGCTTCGATTTTGGATCGACTATCCGGCGTTACCGTCTCTA
>CAZZWP010000034.1:0-27671 GCA_964657965.1 uncultured Rudaea sp.
CAAAACACAACTCACCGACGACATGAAAACCGCGATGAAAAGCGGCGACAAAGAGCGTCTCGGGGTTATTCGGCTCGTCAACGCCGCCATCAAGCAGCGCGAAGTCGATGAGCGCATCACGCTCGATGACGCGCAGGTTCTTTCCGTCCTCGAAAAGATGCTCAAACAGCGTCGCGATTCGGTTTCGCAGTTCGAAGCCGCGGGTCGCACCGATCTGGCCGACATCGAAAAGTTCGAAATCGGCGTGATCCAGCACTACCTGCCGGCGCAGATGACGGCTGCGGAAGTCGACGCAGCCATCGGCGCGGCGATCACGGAATCCGGCGCCGCCGGTCCGAAGGACATGGGCAAGGTGATGGGTATCGTGAAACCGAAAGTGGCCGGACGAACCGACATGGGCAAACTGTCGGAGCTAGTCAAGGCGAAGCTGGCGACATTGGGGAGCTGACGCCCTCAATTCAGTTTAGGTTGTACGCACCGGAATTACTGTAGGCGCTCTCAAAGGAGAAGCGCCATGTCAGGGATGATTGCCGCCATATCGCTCGCCGCGGCCACGCTGGCCGCTGGTGCCAATGGCGACTGGCCGAGTTACAACCGCGATCTCGCGTCGAATCGTTTTTCGCCGTTGACCGACATCAGCAAAGACAATGTCGGCAAACTGCAGCAGATTTGCTCCTACGACACCGGCGACCAAACGAGTTTCCAGACCGGACCTATCGTCGTCGACGGCAAATTATTCGCGACAACGCAGTTCGACATCTTTGCGCTCGACCCGGCCACCTGCAAATTGATCTGGCGGCAACACGAAGAGTACAAGCCGGCCAGCCCGTTGCAGGTCAATCGCGGCGCGGCATATCTCGACGGCAAGCTCTTTCGCGGCACGCAGGACGGCCGCGTGATCGCCTATTCCGCCCAAGACGGAAAGAAGCTGTGGGAAACGCGCATCGCCGATCCGGCCAAAGGCGAAACCGTGCCCGCGGCGCCGATTGCGGCCAATGGACTGGTCTACGTCGGCAACGCCGGCGGTGATAACTTCGGCGTCAAGGGGCGCATGTACGCCCTCGATGCGGCGAGCGGGAAAATCGCCTGGGAATTCTTCATGGTGCCGCGCGGCACTGATCGCAGTTATCTCGGCGATGGCACGAGTGCGACGCCACCCGAACAAACGACATGGAAGAATTCGCCGGATGTACCGATCGCGGGCGGCGCGACCTGGACGTCATACACGCTCGACGCCGCCCACGGCGTGTTGTATGTCCCGGGTGGAAATCCGGGACCGGATTTCGTCAAATCGCTGCGCCCGGGTGACAATTTGTATACGGATTCCGTCGTCGCGCTCGATGCAAAAACCGGCGCGTACAAAGCGCACTACCAATTGGTGAAAAACGATTTCCATGATTGGGACGCATCCACTGCGCCTGTCATCGTGACGACGAAGGCGGGAAAAGCGATCGTCGCCATCGCGCCGAAGGACGGCTATCTGCATGCCTTCGACATCGCCAGCGGCAAGCCGCTTTACAAAACGCCAACGACGACGATCAAGAACGACGCGGCACCCGTGACCGAACGAGGCACGCACGTTTGTCCCGGCACGCAAGGCGGCAGCGAGTGGAATGGCGCGGCGTACGATGCCGATACGAATCTTCTTTATGTCGGCGCCGTGGATTGGTGCGCGACGCTGAAAGGCTCCGCCGCCGCCGCGAAGAAAAGTGAACCGGGAAAACCGTGGTCGGGCTCGCCCGACGAAAAACATGTGTTCGGCGAAATGGACGCGCCCAGCACGTGGGCGGGATGGATTTCGGCAATCGATGCCGATAGCGGCAAGGTCGCGTGGAAATACAAAGCCGCGGCACCGGTGATGTCGGGCGTCACGCCGACGGCCGGCGGCATCGTTTTCTTTGGCGACATGCAAGGCGCGATGAAAGCGCTCGATGCAAAATCCGGCGGCGTCCTCTGGGAACATCAACTCGATGGCGCAGCCGGCGGTGGCATCATTACCTATGCCACGAATGGCAAGCAGCTGGTCGCCGTGGCCTCCGGCATGACATCGCCCATTTGGCCGACGCCGAAAACGACCGCGAAGATCGTTGTGTTCGGCATTCAATGATTTAGCAGCGGCTTGACGCGCGTGGCATGCTAGTCGGCATGCCTGGCCGAATTCCCGAACAATTCATCGACGACTTGCTCGCGCGCGTCGATATCGTCGAGATCATCGAACAGCGCGTGCCGCTGAAAAAACAAGGCCGCGACTGGTCCGCGCGTTGTCCGTTTCACGACGAACGTTCGCCGTCGTTCACGGTTAGTCCCGCGAAACAGTTTTATCACTGCTTCGGCTGCGGGGCCCACGGTAGCGCGATCAAGTTTTTGATGGACTACGACCGGCTCGAGTTCGTCGATGCCGTCGAAGACCTCGCCGCACGTGTCGGCTTGAAAGTGCCGCACGATGCCGGACGCCGCGCACCGCAGGAAGATTCGACCGATCTCTATGCGCTGCTCGGCAACTGCACGACGTTTTACCAACGCGAACTGGCGAAGAACGAAAAAGCGCGCGCGTATTTTCAATCACGCGGACTCGATGCCGCCATCATCGAGCGGTTCCAGCTCGGCTATGCACCCGAGGGTTGGGAAAGTCTGAAAACTGCGCTGGGAACCAGTGCGCAACGCATCGCCTTGCTCGAAAAATCCGGCATGCTGACCAGCGGCGAACGCGGCAAGAAATTCGATCGGTTCCGCGATCGCGTAATGTTTCCGATCCAGGACCGTCGCGGCCGAGTCATCGCGTTCGGCGGAAGGATATTGGCGAAGACCGACGAAGGTCCGAAATACCTCAATTCCCCGGAAACGCCGCTATTCCACAAAGGCCGCGAACTGTTCGCGCTGTGGCAGGTGCGCCAAACGCATAGCAAGATTCCGCGATTGATCGTCGTCGAAGGCTACATGGATGTCATTGCGTTGTTTCAGCACGGCATCACGCAAGCCGTGGCGACGCTCGGCACCGCAACCACACGCGATCACGCCGAACTGCTTTTCCGCAATTGCGCAGATGTATACTTTTGCTTCGACGGCGATCGCGCCGGTCGTTCCGCGGCGTGGCGCGCCGTCGAATCGGTGTTGCCGCGCATGCGCGACGGACGTCAGGCGTTTTTCCTGTTCCTGCCAGACGGCGAAGACCCGGATTCGATCGTGCGCAAGGAAGGCCACGACGGTTTCGAGCAACGCCTGAAAAATACGACGCCGCTCAGCGAATTCGTCTTCTCGGAGCTCGGTCACGAAGTGAATCTCGCCACGCTCGACGGCAAGGCGCGTTTGGCCGAACGTGCGCGGCCATTGCTTTCGCAAATTCCGGACGGCGCATTTCGCGATCTCATGCTCGGCGAACTGGATCGCATCGCCAACGTGCGCATCCGCATCGACGCGCAACCCGTGGAAGCGACGCGCGGCGCGGCGAAACCTCCGCAAGAACGCACGCTCGTCCGCACCGCGGTCGCGCTGCTGATTCAAAATCCCGGTTTCGCAGCGGCGATCGAGCCGCCTTATCTGTTTTCGAATTTGAATTTGCCCGGCATTTCATTGCTCGTCGACCTGATCGATCTGTGTCGACAACGTCCGGAAATTTCCACCGCACTTATCCTCGAACATTTTTCTGAACGTGAAGAATTACGCGCATTGCAGAAACTTGCCGTGATGGAATTTCCCGGCAGCGAGCACGAATGGCGCATCGAATTTTTCGACGCGCTGACGCGGCTCGACCGACAAACGCAGATTCAGCGCCGCGCCGATCTGGATCGAAAAGCCAGCGAGCAGGGTCTGGCCAATCTCAGCGCCGAAGAGAAAGACGAACTGCGAAGTCTGCAAAGCGCAAGACCTTGAGCTCACATACCCACGGTTGAAACAGTTCGCCACGCGTTCGGCGAAAGCGTCCAGCGCACTGTACCGGTATCGACTCAGCGGCTTCCGGTGTTAACAACCGCGCCTCAATTCGCATTGCAACCGCACATGAGCGAACGCGTCATGGAGGGAATGGCGCGTCGGCTTGACGCACGCCGAAATTTGTGATTTTTATATAAAGGTAAATGTATACATTGACGCAATGCATGATGCGCCGTCCTCTTTGGTACACGTCTTGCCTTTAGCCCGCGGCTCGATCGGTTCGTCGTCATTCGATCGATTAGGAGAATGCGGGGAGCTGTTTCACCAAACTACGCGATCTTCGACGCGCGTCAATCGGATGCGCGTCGCGTATGTCCCCTGTGCTGGTCGAGCGAAAAAGTCCGCCGCGTCGGTTGTGCGTTAACGGCAATCGGCAAGGCGGATCAACTCATAAGAACCATCATCGAATGGAGGGATTATGAATACGCGTACCAAGTTAGCTGTAGCCATCGGCGCGGTGTTGCTGTTTCCAGGAGCGCAGGCGTTCGCCGGCATCGATTTCAACGCCGGCGATTGGAAGATCGACATATCCGGCAACGTCAACGCGTTCTACGTCGGCGCCGATTGCGATAACGGACCGACAGCCACCACGACCGTCGTCGGCGGATTGGCGTGTACCGGCAATCGCAGCACCGCCGTTCGTAACGGATTGCTGCCTGCAGCGTTAGTTTTCAGCGCCACTACTCATCAGGACGACTACGACGTCGGCGTTACCATCGGTTTGTACCCGGGCATCAACAGTTCGGCAGCCGCCGGCGCGAACGGCCCCGGCCTTCCGGCAGCGCTGCAATCGCCCGGCATCGACGCGCGCCAGGCGTTCTTCACCGTAGGCCAGGATTGGGGCTCGTTCAAGCTGGGCCGCGACATCGGCATCTTCGGCAAGGACGCGATTCTGGACGACATGACGCTGCTCGGCGTCGGTTCTGTCGGCAACAACGCCGCGCCGAGCAACACCAGTTTGGGGCGCATCGGTCTGGGCTACATCTACACGGATTGGGAACCGCAGATCACGTACACGACGCCGAACTTCAACGGCTTCAGTGGGTCGATCGGCGTGTTTCAACCGTTGGATGCGGAAGGCTCGGCCGTGTTCACGCGGCATAGTTCGCCGCAAGTCCAGGCGGGCGCCAGCTACGCGTTCGGCGATGCGAAATCCGACGATCTGAGCGGTAAGGTTTGGGTCGGCGGCATCTCGCAGAAAGTATCGGCGAGCACGGACGATATCACTGCGAACGGTTCGTCCGCCGCCACGAGCTTCACCGGAACCGGCATCGACGCGGGCGTGACACTCGACGTGGCCGGCTTCGAAGGTGTGCTGTACGGATACAGCGGCCAGGGCATCGGCACGACGGGTCTATTTATCCTTCCGACCTCCGCCGACGGCGACAAACGCGACTCCAACGGTGGCTATGCGCAGCTCAGTTACAAGATCGGCAAACTCAAGATCGGCGCCAGCTACGGCGAATCCCGCTTGAAACTGGCCGCGGACGAGAAAGCGACGGCGTCGACGAGCGATTTGCTTAAGCGCAATTCATCCGGCGTCGGCGGTTTGTATTACAGCCTGACTAAGAACGTGACGCTGGTCGGCGAATACATCGACACCAAAGCCACCGCGTGGAACGGCAACTCGGCTAAAGAGACTACCTACGCGATCGGAGGCATCGTGTTCTTTTGACGCGGTACGCGTGTGCGGCACTTAAGTGGCCGACTTCGGCGACGCAGCAACTGCGTCG
The DNA here is from genome assembly GCA_964657965.1 of uncultured Rudaea sp. Taxonomy (GTDB): domain Bacteria; phylum Pseudomonadota; class Gammaproteobacteria; order Xanthomonadales; family Rhodanobacteraceae; genus Rudaea. The sequence continues at coordinate 5,664 of CAZZWP010000034.1, forward strand.
CCGCTTTTCGGATATTTATACTTCGCTATTTTTGGAAAAATATACCGCGACGAGCGTGATGAGCGCCGCTCCGGACAAGTAATAGCCCGTGTATTCGAGCCCGTAGGTCTTAGCAAGATTCGTCGCGATCGACGGCGCCAGCGATGCGCCGACGATACCGGCCAGATTGAACGCCAGCGACGCGCCGGTATATCGCACGGCTGTCGGAAACATCTGCGCCAGCACCGTCCCGAGTGGTCCGTACGTCAACCCCATGATGAACAGTCCGATGGCGAGGAACGGCAACACGCCGGCTGAAAGATTAAATAACGAAGCGAAGGCCAAACCGAACAAGAAAATCGCGACCGTCGCGAACAAGAGCACGGCGCGTCCGCTAAAACGATCGGCGGCTTTCGCCGCCAGCGGAATGCCGACCGCGAAAAACAATACGCCGATCATCTGATCGATCAAAAACGAAACGCGGTCGTATTTCAACTCCAACGTTCCCCACGTCAGCGCGAACACAGTCATGAGATAAAACAGGACGAACGTTGCCGTCGCGGCGAATGTGCCGAGAACGAGTGCGCCCGTGTGCCGCCGGACGACATCGCCAATCGGCAGCGACACCCGTTCGTTGTTGGCGATGGCGGCGAGGAATGCCGGTGTCTCCGTCAGCTTCAAGCGCACATACAGGCCGACGATGACCAGTAATGAACTCACCAAAAACGGAATGCGCCAGCCGAACTCGAAGAACTGCTGATCCGTAAATGCCTTGCTCAGAATCAGGAACGATCCGCTCGACAAGATAAATCCGATCGGCGCGCCGAGTTGCGGGAACATACCGAACCACGCGCGTCGGCCGGGTGGCGCACTTTCTGTCGCGAGCAGAACCGCACCGCCCCACTCGCCGCCAAGCCCCAGGCCTTGACCAAATCGACATAGCGCGAGCAACGCGGGTGCGAATACGCCGATCGTTTGATACGTCGGCAGAAGTCCGATGACGACGGTCGATAAACCCATCGTCAGCAAGGCGGCGACGAGTGTGGCCTTGCGTCCGACGCGATCGCCGAAATGACCGAACAGCGCCGATCCCAACGGCCGCGCGAAGAACGCGAGCGCGAACGTGGCGAACGATTGCAACACGCCGGTGGTCGGATCGCTGCTGGGGAAAAACAGTTTCGGGAAAACGATCACCGCCGCCGTGGCGTAAATATAGAAATCGAAAAATTCGATCGTCGTTCCCGCCAAGCTGGCGAACAAAATGCGGCCCGTGGAGTTGACGCGTGCGGATGGTGCGCTCATTAGAACTCGCTTATTAACGTGGATCGCTCAAAATTGCTTGCGCCGCATTGTGCCCTGGCGCACCGGTCACACCGCCACCGGGATGTGTTCCGGCGCCGCAAAGATACAAGCCCGTCACGGCGCCGCGATAATCGGCGTAGCCAAGCATGGGTCGCGCGCTGAAAAGCTGATTGAGCGACAGCGCGCCATGAAAAATATCGCCGCCGATCAACCCGAAATCGCGTTCGAGATCGAGCGGCGATTTGATCTGCCGACCGACAACCCGATTCTTGAAACCCGGCGCGAAACGATCGACCGTCGCGATCATCAGATCGGCGACTGCGTCGCGATGATCGTCCCACGATTTTCCATCCGGCAATTCCGGCGCGACGTGCTGGCAGAATAGACTCGCGACGTGTTGGCCTTTGGGCGCCAGCGAATCGTCGAGTGTCGAAGGAATCAACATTTCCACAATGGGATTTGTGGACCAGCCGTTGGCGCGCGCGTCGAGATAGGCGCGATCCATGTAGTCCAGGCTCGGCGCCATGATGATGCCGGCGGTGAGATGATCGCCCGGCTCCGGAAGCGCGCTGAAGCGCGGCAATCCGGATAGCGCGACGTTCATGCGGAACGTTCCCGAACCGCAGCGCCAGTTTTTCATGCGTTCGCGCACCGGTTCCGGCACGACGGATGGATCGAGCAAGCGGTCGTACAACAATTTCGGATTGACGTTTGCAACGACTTTGCGGGCGCGGATCGAATCGCCTTTGTCGGTGACGACGCCAACCGCCCGGCCGTTCTCGACGATGATTTCTCGCACGCCGACGCCGGTACGAATTTCTGCGCCGGACGCGACAGCCGATTTGGCCATCGCCTGCGTGATCGCGCCCATGCCGCCGATGGCGTGACCCCACGCACCTTTGACTCCGTTCACTTCGCCGAACACGTGGTGCAGCAACACGTACGCGCTGCCCGGCGTGTACGGACTGGCGTAGTTGCCGACGATGCCATCGAAACCGAGCACCGCTTTGATCGGTTCGCTTTCGAAAAAACGATCGAGATATTCGCCGGCGGAAATGGCGAATAGATCGAGCAACTCCGTCCGCGATCCCGCGCCGAGTTTGGTCAACCGTTTGCCGATGCGCCCTGCGCGCAGCAACTCCGGTATATTTTTCCACCAGCCGCCGTCGCGAATGTTCGGCGGCGCTTCGAGTGCGAGCGCGCGCAGTTCGTCGGCGATGACATCGAGACGGCGCTCGTAATCCGGCAATCGATCGGCATCGCGTTGCGAAAATTTTGCGACCTGATCGTGCGTACGACCTTGGCCGGTGAGCAGATATCGGTTATCCGGCAACGGCAGGAAATTGTTCGCCTTGCGCAGAATGACTTTCAGGCCGTGTGCGGCAAGGTCGAGATCGCGGATCACTTTAGGTTGCAGCAGCGATACGGTGTACGCCGCGACGGAATTTCTAAATCCGGGATGAAACTCCTCGGTGACGGCAGCGCCGCCCACCACATCACGCTTTTCGAGCACCAGCACGTTGCGGCCGGCGCGGCTCAAATACGCCGCGCAGACGAGGCCATTGTGACCGCCGCCGACAATGATCGCGTCGTAAACTTGTGCGTTGTTCGTCATCACGCGATTATGGCGAGACTCGCCAATCCGCGCCATGTATCCGGGGATAATTTTGCGCACCGTCCACGCCACTCGCTATGTCACGCCGCTGCGCGAAGGCGGCTCGTTGCCGGCCATTATCGAAGCCGACGATCAGGGCATGTACGTGCTCAAATTTCGCGGTGCCGGTCAAGGCGCCAAGGCGTTGATCGCCGAGCTGGTGGCAGGAGAAATCGCGCGCGCGCTCGGTTTGCCGATTCCGGAAATCGTATTCGTGCAACTCGATGCGACGCTGGCGCGCACCGAACCCGATCCGGAAATTCAGGACTTGATCAAAGCGAGTGCCGGACTGAATCTGGCACTGGATTATTTACCCGGATCGGTGACGTTCGATCCGCTCGCAGAAAAACCCGATGGGGAACTTGCATCGTCGATCGTGTGGTTCGACGCCTTCGTCACCAACGTCGACCGTACGCCACGCAACGCAAATCTGCTCGTTTGGCATCGCAAACTGTGGTTGATCGATCATGGCGCGGCATTATATTTTCATCATGATTGGGAAAATTTTCTCGATCGCGCAGAGCAACCGTTCCCGATGATCAAAGATCATGTGCTGCTGCCCTACGCCGATCGAATCGATGCCGTGGACGCCGTGCTGAGTGAGCGGCTGACGATTCCGGTCATGCAACATATCGTCGCACGCATTCCCGACGCGTGGCTCGGCGACGTGCGGTTTGCGATTGCCGATGCACATCGTCGAGCGTATCTGGATTATCTCGTGCGACGCGTCACCGCGCCGCGGGCGTTTGTCGAGGAGGCGATCCGCGCGCGATCGACAATCGTATGACGCTGTCGACGTATGACTATGCCGTGATTCGCGTCGTGCCTCGCGTCGACCGCGAGGAATTCGTCAACGTCGGCGTGATCGTGTCGTGTCAAGAAGCCGGATTGCTCGAAGCGCGAATCGAAATCGACGCGGCGCGCTTGCTTGCGCTAGATCCGACGCTCGATCTTGCGGCGATCGGCGAGCATCTCGCCACGTTTCCCGCGATCTGCGCGGGCGGCGAATCGGCCGGACCGATCGGCCGACTAAGCCGTCGCGAACGATTCGACTGGCTAACGGCGCCGCGCAGTACGATCATTCAAACATCGCGCGTGCACAGCGGCCAATGTCGCGATTCGGCCGATGTCGGCGAGCATCTGATGCGGATGATGGTGCGCGTAAATCGATGATCGATCCAAAAAAAGCTCATCGCTACTTCCGATGTCGACCCAACCACCTCCTTTAGGAAACCCGCGGCGATGGACACTCCACATAAATGGTATGCGAGGCCGGTTTTTTTCGTCAGCGACATCGATCGCGCATTGCGCTTTTATGTCGACATGCTCGGTTTCAAAAAGGTGTGGCACGAGGCTGATGGACAGGGAAAAGTATGCCAGGTCGTTCGGTCGGATTGCGAGATCATTCTGTGCGAGGATGCCAGTCGCATGAGCAGCGGACGGCTGTTTGTCGAACTCACTCGCGATGGCATTGCGGCGTTCGAGCGTGAAATCGCCGCGCGCTCCATCCGTAGCAAGAAATCTTGGTGGGGTTATGACGTGATCCAGATTGACGACCCGGATGGCAATGAGTTGTTATTTCCCCTGCCTGACGAGAACGGAGAAACGAGTCAGACCACCTGAGGAAATGCGCGCGCCGCGCATCACAACATCGGCGCGATATCTTTCTCGATGGACGCGGGTGAATCCAGCGGCGCGTAGCGTTTGACGACATGGCCGTTCTTGTCGATCAAAAATTTGGTGAAGTTCCATTTGATGAATTCACTGCCGAGCAATCCCTTCGCTTGGCTCTTTAAATATTTATACAGCGGATGGGCATTGTCGCCGTTGACGTCGACTTTCGCGAACATCGGGAATTTCACGTCGTACGTCAGCGCGCAGAAATTCTTGATTTCCGCTTCGTCACCCGGTTCCTGGTGTCCGAACTGGTCGCACGGAAATCCGAGCACGACGAGACCCTTGTCGCTGAACTTCTCGTACATTTCTTCAAGGCCTTTGTATTGCGGCGTGAAACCACACTTGCTGGCGACATTCACGACGAGCATTGTCTTGCCCTTGTAGGCGTCGAGTTTCTTGTCTTCGCCGTCGATGGTTTTCGCGCTGAAGTCGTAGATCGTGGTCATGTCGTCTCCTCGGTTTCACAAAGTATACGATGGCGAACTTGCGAACGCGGTGCGGCCCTGTCGGACGATCTCATCCCACGCGATGCAACGGCAACATGTTCTGGTGCACCATCGGCACGTCGATGTAGTGATCGATCAGCAGAAAGGCGAACAACGCCATCAGGTAAATAATGGAGTAGTTGAAGACTTTCATCGCGAAAAACTCGTTCGGCGGATGCATCAGTACGATCGCGTAATACAGAAATCCCGCGCCGAGCACGAGCGCGCCGCCGAGATAGAACAGTCCGCTCATGCCCGTAAGGAATGGCAATACGGTCACGACGATCAGCAGGATCGTGTAGAACAGCACGTGCCAGCGCGTGTACGTCACGCCGTGCGTCACCGGCAACATGGGTACCTGCGCGCGTGAATAATCGTCGCGGCGGAAAATCGCCAACGCCCAGAAGTGCGGCGGAGTCCACACGAAAATGATCAGGAACAACAACAACGCGTAGGGATGCACGTGGCCGGTGACGGCCGCCCAACCGAGCACCGGCGGCGCGGCGCCCGCCGCACCGCCGATGACGATGTTTTGCGGTGTCGCACGTTTAAGCCAGGCGGTGTAGACGATGGCGTAGCCGATCAACGAGGCAAACGTCAGCACCGCGGTAAGTGGATTGACGAGTGCGATCAAAATCGTCATCGATATCGCGCCGAGGGCCACGGCAAAGGCGAGCACTTGTACCGAAGTCAGTGTGCCTGTGGCGAGTGGACGTTGCGACGTACGCGCCATCACGCGATCGATGCGTTGATCGATCAAATGATTGATCGCTGCCGCCGAGGCCGCCGCCAGCCAAATGCCGATCGTCCCGAAAATCAACGCGCGCAACGGCACCATGCCGGGCACAGCGAGGAACATGCCGATGATCGCGGTGAAAACGATCAGCGCCACGACGCGCGGTTTCGTCAATTCCAGATATTGATTGAGGATGGCGGAGGACATGAATTGCGGATTATCTCGTCATTCCATCGCCAGCGGAACGACGCGTGCGATCATCGCCGCCTTAAACGCACCAAAAGACCGACCATGACGGCCAACAAAATCGCCGCCATGCCGTTGTGCGCGGTGGCGACCGGAAGCGGCAACCCCAGCGTCACGTTGCCGATGCCGAGCGATATTTGAGCGATCAACACGGCGGCGAGCGCGACGCCCCATCCCCGCGTTTCGTCGCGCCGATAGGCGAGGAACGCGAGAAGCAGGCCGTAAATGAAAACGATACCGGCGCCCGTTCGGTGCGCCAGTTGAATCGCGGTGCGAGCCGCCGCGTCGAGGACTCCGCCTTCGTAATCGACGCCGATGCCGCGCCATAGAACGAAGCCAGAAGAAAAATCCGCCGGCGGCCGCCACTGTCCGAGGCACGTCGGAAAATCCAGCCCGCACGCGAGCGCGGCGTAGTTGGCACTCATCCAACCGCCGAGCGCGATCTGGCACGTGAGCAATGCGATGCCGACAATCGTCAGACGTCGCAATGTGGAATTGTCCACATTTCCCATCGGCGTCACGGTAAGCCGCATCGCGGTATAGACCAGTAGCGAGAACAACGTCAATCCGCCGATGAGATGCGACATGACGACAAGGGGCAACAGCTTCAGCGTCACGGTCCACATGCCGAGCAAGGCTTGGAAAACGATGACGACGCACGCGACGATCGGCACGATCGCTAGACCCCGCAGATCTCGTCGTCGCAAGAACGACCAGACACCCAGCGCGAACGTCAGCACGCTCAACACACCGACGAGTAGGCGGTGGAATTGCTCGCGCCATGCCTTATCCGTTTCGACCGGGCGATCGGGAAACGCCGCGTTCGCATTCGCGACGTCGTGCGTTTGCGTCGGCCACGTCAGTTTTCCATAGCACGTCGGCCAATCCGGACAGGACAATCCCGCGTTGGAAAGCCGCACGAACGCGCCGAAAACGATCACGAACAATGCGAATGCGGCGGTCAGCCAAGCCAGTCGGCGCAGGCCGATGCAAGAAGTCGATGTGTTCATCAGTAGATTATGCGCGTGATATCGCTGCGCAGACCTTGCGCGGAGTAACCGTCCGGATAACGCATCATCAGCAGTCCATTCGGATCGATCAGCGCTAAGGCAAGTGAATCATCGCTGCGCGCATGTTCGCCGGCAAAGGCATTCGATTGGTCCCGCACGAACGACAACGGTGCGCGGCTCGCGAAAAATTCATTCGGCTGCGGAGGCCCGACGTAGGCGATACGCAGTCGCTCCGCGTTGTGACCGAGCGTGAGCCGCATACGTACCGCTTCGTCGATGCGCTCGATGCACTTCGTTGCGCAATCGGTGCTGGGAAAAAGAATAAGCGTCCAGTGGAACTGGGCGTCTTTCCAAGTAAATGTCGTTCCGTCGCCGGTCGTTGCAGCGGCAGTGGTGACATCGCGCGGAGGCACGACCAGTGTGCCGCTGTTTTTGGTGTTCGTCGGCTGCCAGCCCGACGACCGGATGACAAATGCCGCGATAAGTGGAATGGCAAACATCAGCACGATGACGACGAGAACGATTCGGCTTTTCGTTAATTTATTCATTTTGTTGCTTTGTCCACTTTGCGCCAATGTCTCGCGATGAAAATCAACACGGAAATCACAGCAAACGTAAACCACGTAACCGCATACGCCATATGCCGTTCCGGCGGCATCACATTCGGCGTCCATGCGCGGACGAATCCCGAACCTGGATCGGGATCTAACAGCAGAATGCGCGGAAGAATCGGTTTGCCGAGGTCCGCGGTGATTTCCGCGGCGTCCATGTGCAGCGTGAGTTTAGGCCAAGTCGATTGCGCAGGCAGCGGATTGCCGCCGACGCGAATTCCACTGCCGGGAAACGGCGCGTAGATGCCGGTTAACTGTGCTTGGCCGACCGGAGTCGCTGCAACCGATGGCATCGTTCCGGATGCGTGATTCCATGCGATCCAGCCCCGATCGACAAGGAGCAGTCGTGCATCCGCGTCGCTCGCAAACACTGCAATGACGCGGACGCCGGGTTGGCCGTCGTGGAATTGTTCGTCGAATAGATAGCCGCGATCAGCCAGAAAATTCCCGGTGACGCGGACATGCGGATATCGCGACGGATCGTTGCTATCGCGAACGTCAGCCAGATTTTGCGCGACGCTCGACGGCGCGTTCGCGAATGCCGCGAGCAGTTGTTCCTTTTCTGCTTTTCGATTGATCTGCCAGTGGCCGAGGCCGGTGAACACGGCGACGCCTGCGATGACCAGGATCCACGCGAACGCGCGCGGATGGTGCCAGCGCCGCGACGTCATAATGCCCCGGCGCTATAATCACGCCCGCTGTTTTCGCCAGAGTTTTCGGTCATGGGAATCACGATTTTTATCGTCGCTGTTTTCGCGTTCATCCTCTATAACTTGGGCGCCGGTTTGTTTTACATGATGACCGACAAGGGGACGACGGATCGTACGGTGAAGGCACTGACGTGGCGGATTGGGTTATCGGTGGCGTTGATACTGCTGATTATTGCTGGGATTTTTACGGGAGTTATCAAGCCGCATGGTATTGGCGGCTAACTTTAGTTCGTCATTCCGGCGACGGCCGGAGTCGAGCCGTTTGCCTTGATCTTCGTTTTGAAGAACACAACTTTCACTCGCTGCGCGAGCGAGTCACTTGCCCAAGGAAACACCTAAGTTCTTCACTTGCGGTGTGTTCGCCGACGCGACATCTCTGTCGCGGCGTAGAACGGCGCACTTCCTGTGCGCCCTCAAGGTTCGCGCAAGTTAACGTTTAGAGGACGTAGACGAAAAGAAATAGGCCGAGCCACACGACGTCGACGAAGTGCCAGTACCACGCGACGGCCTCGAAGGCGAAGTGGTGATCGCGGGTGAAATGGTTCTTGAAACATCGGAACCAGATGACGGTGAGCATGATCGCGCCGAGCGTGACGTGCAGGCCGTGGAATCCGGTAAGCATGAAGAAAGTCGAGCCGTAGATGCCGGTACCCAGCGTCAGGTTCATCTTGGTATAGGCTTCGAGATACTCGTGCGCCTGGAAATTGAGGAATAGCGCGCCGAGGAGAATGGTCGCACCGAGCCAAATCAGCAATTGTGTGCGGTTGCCGGCGCGCAGCGCGTGATGCGCAACGGTGATCGTCACGCCGGAGGACAACAGGATCAGCGTGTTGACGAGCGGAACGCCCCACGCGCCCATGCTTTCGAACGCGCCGCCGACGTTCGCGGGGCCGTTGGTCGGCCATGCCGGCGTGTAGCCTTTCCACAAGAAATAGTTGGTGAGCGCGCCGTCGCCGACGCCGCCCAGCCATTGCACCGACATCGTACGCGCGTAAAACAGTGCGCCGAAGAACGCCGCGAAGAACATCACTTCGGAGAAGATGAACCACATCATTCCCATGCGGAACGACGTGTCGACTTGTTTGTTGTAGATGCCGGACAACGATTCGCCGACCACGGTGCGGAACCAGCCGAACATCATCGACAGGATCATCGCGATGCCGAGCACCATGACGAATTTTCCGGCGGAACCCATTTCGTTGATCCACATCGCCGCACCGCCGACGGTGAAGAACAAGCCGAACGAACCGAGAATCGGCCAACGCGTGCCGTGCGGGACGTAATAAGCGCCGGGTGTTGTTTCTGACATGACGTTCTTCCTGTGGGTTCTCTACGACGCCGGTTTCGCGGCGGCTTTCGCCTGATCCGCTACGCGTTTCGTCGCCAGCTCATTATTGTAAAAAGTATACGACAGCGTCAGCGTCTCGATGTCGGCAGGGAGTTTCGGATCGACGAAAAACTTCACGGGCATGCGGCGCGACTCGCCTGCGTTGAGCGTCTGCTCCGTGAAGCAGAAGCATTCGGTCTTGGTGAAATACAGCGACGCGAGATTCGGCGCGATGCTGGGAACGGCGTTGCCGACGATGGCACCTTGGGCGTTGTTCGTGGCGTCGAACCACGCTTCGCTCATCTCGCCGGGATGCACTTTCACACTCATTTTTTCCGGCGCGAACTGCCAGGCGAGTTTGCTGTTGACGTTGCCCACGAACTGCACGGTCACCCAGCGCGACGTGTCGGGCACCATCGCATTCGCACCGGCGGCGACGTCGGGCGAGTTCTGTACGCGCGGTCCGAGAAAACCGTGATTGCACGCGATGCGATAGATAGGCACGCACGCAAATCCGAACAGGAACATGCAGACACACACCAGCGCGGCGCGTTTAATGAATTTTCGGGTGCGCAGTTCGGCGGTCGTTTCCATCAGCGCAGCATCTGATCCAGACAGAATCCGACGAAGATTGCGAAGGCGACGAACGAAAGAATCCAAACTGTGCGCCGCACGCCAGCGCGGCGAGCGGCGAGATCGAAGTCGTCCTTCGTCATCGCAGTGCTCATTGCGCGACGTCGCCGTGCGCCAAATCTTCATCGTGAATGACCGGCGGCACTTCGAACGTGTGGAACGGCGCGGGCGACGGCACCGTCCACTCCAATCCATGCGCGCCTTCCCACGACACTGCTGCCGCGGGTTTGCCGTGCTTGAGCGACCAGTACAACACACCGAACATCATGAATGGCGTGAGGAACATGCCGTACGCACCGATGGTGCTGATCATGTTCCAGTCCGAGAACGCGACGTTGTAGTCCGGAATGCGGCGCGGCATGCCGGCGAGGCCTAGGAAGTGCTGCGGGAAGAACAGCACGTTCACGAATACCATCGACCACCAGAAGTGCACCTTCGCCCAGAACTCGCTGTACATCTTGCCCGTCCACTTCGGCCACCAATAATAGATGGCGGCGATGATGGAGAACAGCGCGCCGGTGACGAGCACGTAGTGGAAATGCGCGACGACGAAATACGTGTCCTGATACTGGAAATCCGCGGGCGTGATGGCAAGCATCAGTCCGGAGAATCCGCCGATGGTGAACAGGATCACGAACGAAACCGCCCACAACATCGGCGCTTCGAACGAGAGCGAGCCTTTCCACATCGTGGAAATCCAGTTGAACACTTTCACGCCAGTCGGCACGGCGATGAGCATCGTCGAATACATGAAGAACAATTCGCCACCCGTCGGCATGCCGACGGTGAACATGTGATGGCCCCACACGATGAACGACAGGAACGCGATCGACGCGATGGCGTAGACCATCGCCTGATAACCGAACAGCGGCTTGCGGGAAAACGTGGGGATGATTTCGCTGACGATGCCGAACGCCGGCAAAATCATGATGTAGACCTCGGGATGCCCGAAGAACCAGAAGATGTGCTGGAACATCACCGGATCGCCACCGCCGGCCGAGTTGAAGAAACTCGTGCCGAAATATTTGTCGGTGAGGAGCATCGTCACCGCGCCGGCGAGAACGGGCATCACGGCGATGAGCAAGAATGCGGTGATCAGCCAGCTCCAGACGAACAGCGGCATCTTGAGCAAGGTCATGCCCGGCGCGCGCATGTTGAGAATGGTCGCGATGATGTTGATCGCGCCCATGATCGAGCTGATACCCATCAAGTGCACGGCGAAGACCATGAACGCGACGGAGTTGCCGCCCTGGATCGCGAGCGGCGGATACATCGTCCAGCCGCCCGCAGGGCCGCCGCCTGGCATGAACAACGTCGACAGCAACATGAAGAACGCGAACGGCAGGATCCAGAACGACCAGTTGTTCATGCGCGGCAGCGCCATGTCCGGCGCGCCGACTTGCAACGGAATCATCCAGTTCGCCAGACCGACGAAACCCGGCATGATCGCGCCGAAGATCATCACCAGCGCGTGCAGCGTCGTCATCTGATTGAAGAAATACGGCTGCACGAATTGCAGGCCGGGCTTCATCAGTTCGGTGCGGATGACGCCGGAGAACGCAGCGCCGATGCAGGCCATCGTGAAGGCGAAGATCAGGTAGAGCGTGCCGATGTCTTTATGGTTGGTCGAAAAGACCCAACGATTCAAAAAACCATGCGGCTTGTGATCGTGATGATCGTCGTGCGCGTGATCGTCGTTGTGGGAGACAGCGTGCGTTGCCATGAGAAACCTCTACTCGAATTCGGTGTGGTCAGCTCGCGCTCGGCGCGGCCGGCGGAGGATTGGGCGCGGTCGCCGCAGCCGCTGCGGGCGTCGCGGTCGCGGGCTGCATGGCGGACTCCTGCTGATCGATCCAGGTCTGGAAATCCGCTTTCGATACGACTTTCACGACGATCGGCATGAAGCCGTGATCCTGTCCGCACAATTCCGCGCATTGGCCGCGATAGATTCCGACATCGTGAACTTCCGTCCACGCGTCATTGATGATGCCCGGGATGGCGTCTTGCTTCCAGCCGAGTTGCGGCACCCACCAGGCGTGAATCACGTCGTCGCCGGTGACGACGAAACGGACCTTCGTATCGGCCGGAATGACCAGCGGTTTGTCGACATCGAGAAGATACGTTTTCTCGTCTTTGCCGTCGGAACCCTTGGCGACAATGGCATTCGGATCCATACCGGATTTCAGTTCGCGGGTTTTATCGCTGGTAGCTTCCAGACGCGAAATGAAATGCACGTGATAAGGCTTATCGCCGACGTTGATGTAGTCGTAGCCCCATTTCCACTGATAGCCGGTGACTTTGATGGTCATATCGGATTTCTCCGTATACGCCATATTCAGCAATACATTGGTGGCGGGCCACGCGAGCGAAACGAGAATGAGGATGGGCAATATCGTCCACACCACTTCCACGTGCGTGTTGTGGCTCCAACTCGCCGCGACCGCGCCCCGCGATTTGCGATGGAAGATCATCGCCCAAATCATCGCGCCGAACACGACAATGCCGATCGCTACGCACACATAGAACGCATACATGTGCATGGCATAAACTTCTTGCGACGTCTTCGTCACGCCCTGGGTCATGTTGAGCTGCCACGGCTCCGCAAGCGCATGCGCGCCGTTCGCGACCGCCGCCAATGCAGCTCCGCTGACCCAATTGAAAACGGCAACTTTCCTACGCATCAAACCGGCCAACTTCATTCGCTATCACCTTGCACGCTTATGTTCTGTGGTCCGCCGCGATCTTGCACGTCACGCAGCAGGTCCTTAATTCGTTGCGCCAATTCGCGGCGCTCATCATCGTTTAAAAACGCACCGATTTCGATTTCACGTCCGTGCGAACCGATCAGCAATCTAGCCGGCCATCCGCGATGAAGGCCTTGTTCTACGCGCACCTTCGTCCAATACGGATGAAAACGCACGCTCCGGGTTCCCGATGTCGTCGCAACGTCCAGTTGCGTGGGCGTCATCGTGATCACTTGTCCCGCAGCCGACTTCCGCCAGATGCGCATGAAACAAAACACTACGAACCACATCGCCAGGATCGCGAATCCCGGCGCGAAAACATTGCCGCCCAGCGCCGCCAACGTCGCGAAAATTCCGATCGCGACACCTTGCGCGATGAGAAATCCCGTCAAGCCCGCGCGCGACAGCGACCGGTGTGGCAAAACCAGCACCGATACCGCTGCGCTTGGCGCCGATTGGGTCATCTGAAGCCAGTTGTTGGCCGCTGAGAGCTAAGCCTGCCAATGATAGTTAGCGCGCTCGATACGAGCAAGCTCGGAGCGCTCGTTTCTCGCACTCGTCCGCGACTTTTACGCGCTTTGCACGATTCGGCGCGGCCACGTTATTCCGACAAACGTCCACGCACCGCCGACTGGTAAACTACGCGGTCTGTCTCCGGCGTACCCTGAAAACCGTCTCAATTTCGAAACAATGAACGCGATCCTCGCATCCGAACTCACCGCTGCGCCCGACGCCGCGCGCGCCCGACTCACCGCCGCGTACGCGCGCGACGAAACCGAAGCCGTCAACGAGCTCATCGCGCAAGCCGAATTGCCGCCGGCCGAACGCGATCTCGTGCTCGCCCGTGCCACCGAACTGGTTGCTCGCGTCCGTGCGAAAAAACACGAGCAGACCGCCGTCGAATCGTTCATGCGTGAATACGATCTGTCGAGCGAGGAAGGCGTGCTGTTGATGTGCGTCGCCGAAGCGTTGCTGCGCATTCCGGACAAAACGACCGCCGACAAACTCATCTCCGACAAACTCGGCGAAGCCAATTGGGAATCGCACATCGGTAAAAGTGATTCGGTGCTCGTGAACGCCGGCACGTGGGGTTTGATGTTGACCGGCCGACTCGTGACGCTGGCCGATGAAACGCAGCGAAATTTCATGGGCGCGCTGAAACGCCTGATCGGTCGCAGCGGCGAACCGGTGATCCGTCTCGCCGTGCGCCAGGCGATGCGCATCATGGGCCATCAGTTCGTGATGGGTCGCACGATCAAAGAAGCACTCGATCGCGCCGACGAAAAAGAAAATCGCGTCTATCGTTATTCGTATGACATGCTCGGCGAAGCCGCGCTCACTCAGCCCGACGCTGAGCGTTATCACCGCGCCTACAAAGACGCGATCGCCGCGCTCGGTAAGCGCGGGCCGTTCAACGACGTGCTCGACGCGCCGAGCATTTCAATCAAATTGTCCGCACTGCATCCGCGCTACGAAGTCGCCAAACGCGAGCGTGTGCATGCGGAACTGACACCGAAGCTGCTCGAACTCGCGCAGCTCGCGAAGAAAAACGGTATCGGTCTTACCGTCGATGCGGAAGAAGCCGATCGACTCGAACTATCGTTGGAAATCATCGCCGCCGTTCACGCCGATAAATCGCTCGACGGCTGGAACGGCTACGGACTCGCCGTGCAGGCGTACCAAAAACGCGCGCCGTTCGTCATCGATTGGCTGGCGCAGCAGGCGAAGAAAGTCGGACGGCGTTTCTGCGTTCGACTCGTCAAAGGCGCGTATTGGGATTCCGAAGTGAAGCGCGCGCAAGAAGGCGGCTTCAGCGGCTACCCCGTTTACACACGTAAGCCGAACACCGACGTATCGTATCTCGCCTGCGCGCGCAGCCTGTTCGATTACGGCGACGCGTTTTATCCCGCGTTCGCCACCCACAACGCGCACGCGATCGCGGCGATCCATCATATGGCGCGCGGACGTCCGTTCGAGTTTCAACGTCTGCATGGTATGGGCACCGATCTCTATGCCGAAGTCATGGGCCCGAACAATCTGAATGTGCCGTGCCGTGTTTACGCGCCTGTCGGCAGTCACGAAGATTTGCTGCCATATCTCGTGCGACGTCTGCTTGAGAACGGCGCGAACACGTCCTTCGTAAATCGTATCGTCGACGAATCGCTGCCCATCAAGGATCTCGTCGCCGATCCCGTCGACGTCGTCCGCGCATTTCCCACCAAACCGCATCCGCGCATTCCACAACCGGTTGCCTTGTACGAACAGGCCGGCAACGGTGCCAATTCTGCGTCCTCGCAGAATTCATCATCACCCTCTCGGAAGAATTCAATGGGCGTGAATTTCGGCAACGATAATGAATTTAACGCGCTCGCCGACGCTGTCGCGAGCGTATCGACGAACTGGAACGCGACGCCGCTCGTGCCCGGCGCGAAATCCGGCGAGCCGTTGCAAGACGTGACCAATCCCGCCGATCGCCGCATCAAAATCGGAACGAAACAACAAGCCGATGTCGCAACCGTCGAACGGGCCTTGACGAACGCGACCGCCGCGCAACCGGAGTGGGATCATCTGCCCGCCGCGTCGCGCGCGAAAATTCTCGAACACGCCGCCGACTTGCTCGAACAGCGCCGCGCCGAATTCGTCGCGCTATGCGTGCGCGAAGCCGGCAAGACATTGCCCGCGGCGATTTCCGAAGTGCGCGAAGCCGCCGACATGTGCCGCTATTACGCGGCGATGGCGCGCAAGCTGATGGGCAATCCCGAACCGCTGCCCGGGCCGACGGGTGAATCGAATCAATTGTCGCTGCATGGGCGCGGCGTGTTCGTGTGCATCAGCCCGTGGAATTTCCCGCTGGCAATTTTCACGGGACAAGTCGCCGCCGCGCTCGTCACCGGCAACGCGGTGATCGCGAAACCCGCCGATCAAACCGTGCTGATCGGGCACGCCGCGGTGAAATTGCTGCACGAAGCCGGTGTGCCCGAAGCGGTTCTGCAATTCCTACCCGCGAAAGGTTCGATGATCGGCAACACGTTGCTGACCAAGCCCGAGGTTTCCGGCGTCTGCATGACCGGCTCGACTGAAACCGCATGGACGATCAACCGCACGCTCGCCGCGCGCAATTCGCCGATCGCTGCACTCATCGCCGAAACCGGCGGACAGAACGCGCTCATCGCCGATTCGTCGGCGTTGCCGGAACAGCTCGTCAAAGACGCCATCGCATCCGCGTTTGATTCGGCCGGACAACGCTGCTCCGCCGCGCGCGTGCTTTTCGTGCAGGACGATATCGCCGACAAAGTGATCGCGATGCTGTCCGGCGCGATGGACGAATTGAAAGTGGGCGATCCGGCGTTGCTGTCGACCGACGTCGGTCCTGTCATCGACGAACCTTCTCGCAAAGGCCTCGCGGATCACGCCGCGCGCATGGAAAAGGAAGCGAAACTCATCAAACAAGTCCCGCTCGGGCCCGACTGCGCGAACGGCACCTTCTTCGCGCCGCGCGCATTCGAGTTGAAATCGTTATCGCAACTCACGCACGAAGTGTTTGGGCCCGTTTTGCATGTGCTGCGCTGGAAAGCCGACCAGCTCGACGCCGTCATCGACGCCATCAACGCGACGGGTTTCGGACTGACGCTCGGCATCCATAGCCGCATCGATTCGACGATCGCGCATATTTCACAGCGCGCGAAAGTCGGCAACTGCTACGTCAATCGCAATCAGATCGGTGCCGTCGTCGGCGTGCAGCCGTTCGGTGGCGAGAATCTTTCCGGAACCGGACCGAAAGCCGGTGGCCCGCATTATCTTCTGCGCTTTGTGACGGAGCGGACGTTGACGATCAACACCACGGCGGCCGGTGGAAATGCGTCGTTGCTGACGTTGGGCGAATAATCATCACGCATCTAGAAATAAAAAAAGGCGCCGGAAAGTTCGCGCTCGCACCGCGAACGTGGGGATCCGGCGCCTTAGGGAAATCGAAACATAGAAACGCATCGCTGCATGGATGCAAATCCGGCCTGCGTATTCTTAATCGAGAAGCATCCTCGTTGCGGGACACGAACAGGACGGGATGCGGATATTTCTGTTAAGAATTTGCGAGCTCAAGGATGCGTCGCGGTGCGCAGATACGTCACACTAAGCACATGCTGCGAATCGCCATTTTCTTTTTGACGACCTTGACCATCACGGCATCCGCGCAAAATTCCGACCCGCAGCACGCCGCGCAAGAAGCACAAGCAAAACAAAAGCTCGAACAGGTCCGCGCGGAAATCCGCACAATTGCGGACGCAGAAAAACAAACGAGCGAACAACGCGGCGACGCCGCCAATGCCTTACGCGATGAAGAATTGAAAGTCGCCGCGACGGCCAAAGAAGTGCGCGCACTGGACCAACAAATCGATGCGCAGCAGTCGAAGCTCTCGAAGTTGCAGCGCGATCGCGATGCGCTCGATGCAAAATTGAAAGATCAGCGCGATGCGCTGGCCGCGTTGATTCGATCGGCCTACGCGATGGGCCGCGGTGAAGAGTTGAAATTGCTGCTCGCGCAGGATCGCATCGACGACATCAGTCGCATGATGCAGTACTACCATTACTTCGAAAAAGCGCGCGTCGGCGAAATCGACGGATTGCTCAAGGATCTAGACGCGCTCGCGCAGGTTCAAAATGCCATCGAAAAGGAAACGGCGGAACTGCAGTCGACGCGCGATCAGCGCACGGCGCAGTCCACACAACTGGAAGACGAACGCGCACATCGAGCCAAGGCGCTCGACGAACTCGACGCCGCACTTAAGGATCAACACAGTCGTCTCGTCGCCTTGGGTAAAGACGAAAAGGCGATGGTCGATCTCATCGCCAGGCTGCGCGATATTTTCGCGGACATTCCGAAACAGCTTGCGGGCGCGGAACCCTTCGCGCAGTTGCGAGGTCGATTGAACTGGCCGATTCGCGGTTCGATCGTCTCCGATTTCGGTGCGCGCGAAACCAGTGAACAAACTAGCGCCGGCCTGCTCATCGCTGCGAAGGAAGGCAGCGATGTTCACGCGGTGTCGCACGGACGCGTGGTTTATGCGGATTGGTTGCGCGGGTATGGGTTGTTGTTGATCGTGGATCACGGCGATGGCTATCTCAGCCTGTACGGATCCAACGAAGCGTTACTGAAAGACGTCGGCGATTGGGTCGACGCGGGCGAAGCCGTCGCGACGAGCGGCGACAGCGGCGGCCGCAAAACGTCCGGGCTTTATTTCGAGTTGCGCTATCAAGGCAAAGCGATCGATCCGAAAGCCTGGCTGAAGACTTCTTCACGTTGAAACGCACGTCGCGTGCCTATAATTCAGTTGAATATCCGAGAGTGACCGTCATGCTTCGATACGCCATTGCTTTCGCCCTGCTCTGTTCGCCGCTCGCGCTCGTCGCTGCGGACGATGTGGCCAAGCCCGCGCCACCGGCGCCAAAATCGTCGGTGAGCCTCGACGACATTCGCATTTTCACCGCCGTGTTCAATCTGGTTAAGCAGGCGTACGTGGAGCCGGTCGACGACAAAACACTGATGCAGAATGCGATTCACGGATTGCTCGCTGGACTCGATCCACACAGCGAATATCTCGATCAGCACGCGATGGATGAGCTGAGCGAAGACACCAGCGGCAGTTACGACGGGCTCGGCCTGGAAGTGCTGACGGTGGACGGCACATTGCGCGTCGTGGCACCCATCGACGACACACCGGCCGCGCGCGCGGGCATCAAGCCGGGTGACATCATCGTGCGCATCGACGGCCAGCCGATCACGAGCGAGAACGTTACGCAAGCAGTCAACCTGCTTCGTGGGAAAAACGGCAGCAAGATTGCGCTGAGCATTCTGCATGAAGGCGCATCGGCGCCCGAAGATTACGCGTTGACGCGTGAGACGATCCGCGTCGCCAGCGTGCGCGTGCGTGCGCTGGATCCGGGTTATGTCTACATGCGCGTGGCGCAATTTCAGGAAGACACGGGATCGGAGTTGCGCAGCAAACTGACGAAGCTTTTGCCCAAAGTCGGTCCGCTTCGCGGTGCGGTGCTTGATCTGCGCAGCAATCCCGGCGGCCTGCTTACCTCTGCCGTCGAAATCAGCGACGATTTTCTCGATTCGGGCGTAATCGTCACCACGCGCGGCCGTCTCAAACAATCCGATCTGAGTTTCAGCGCGACGCCTGGCGACCTACTCGATGGCGCGCCGATGGTCGTGCTCGTCGACAACGGAACCGCATCCGCAGCGGAAATCGTCGCGGGCGCATTGAAGGACAATCATCGCGCGCTGATCATGGGTCGTCGCACGTTCGGCAAAGGCTCGGTGCAAACCGTTCTGCCGCTGGACGATTCGCACGCCGTTAAATTGACGACGGCTCGCTATTTCACGCCAAGCGGCACCTCGATTCAGGCGTCCGGCATCAATCCGGACATTGAACTGCAAGATCTGAAACTGACCGTAAAAGATGCCGCCCCATCACTCATCACGGGTGAGCGCGATTTGCCGAATCATCTGGTCGGTGAGCATGAGAAAGATCAGGCGAAAACAGCGGCGCATCCGCGCGACGATCTCGACGATTACGCGCTCAACGAAGCGATGAATGTGCTGAAAGGCATGGCGTTGCAGCATCCCGGCAAACCGACACCGGCCAAAACCGTCGTTCAGGCTGACAAGAAAGGCTAATCTTTTTTATCGCGCGGCGGGACCATCGGGAACGGCCGGATTACATCGGGAACGACCTTCTCGCCATTTTGAGCATCGCGTATCGACAGCTTGCCGCGCTTTTCGACTTCTTCGATGCGGACTACGCACTGCATCGGGATGTGCAGCACTTTCGTGTCTTTGAATTCGTCGCGAAGTTTTTCTTCGGTCGGATCGACAACGACCGTCTCGCTATGCGAGAAATCGAGATCGCTGATTTGTGTGAATCCCCACAGCGAGCTGCTTTCGACGTGCCGCGCGTAAAGTTCCAGTGTTCTGCCCTGACTCAAAAACGTGACTTTGTAGAATTTCTTTTTCATACGAAACGATGTGCAGGATCCGCGCCCGTGTCCGCTGAAAATCGGTGTACGTCGCTTAGCTGAGGGAAGTCATCGATCGCTCTGCGGGTTTTTCCGCGATGGCGATGGCAAAGCAGCCGGGGTCAGTGCCGCAGACGTCGCGCGATGCTCGGTCGCGCGATCAGCGCAAAAAGTATACCGATGGCGAAACCGGCGATATGCGTCCACCACGCGACCGCGCCAAGCGCAGGCCCGACGAACGTGAACAACAACTGCAGCAAGATCCAGAATCCGATCAGTACCGCGGCAGGAATGCGCACGAATTCGAGGAAGAGTCCGAGCGGCAGGACAAGCCCCAGTTTCGCGCGGGGGAAAAGCGCGAAATATGCGCCAACGATCGCAGACACCGCGCCGCTGGATCCTACGATCGGCACATTCGTGCCGGCAAGCGTGAATGCGCCGATGAAATTGGCCAGTGCGCCGCCTAAAAGGAACAGGATCAAGAATCGCCACGCGCCCAGCGTGCGTTCGGCGGGCACGCCGAAAATCATCAGGAACAACAGATTTCCCGTGAGATGCAACCAGTCGACGTGAATGAACAACGACGTCAGCAATCGCGCCGCGCGCAGTTCGAGAAATTGCTGCGTAATCGATACCTGCGTATCGAACAGCACGGACGGCACATTTCCCCACTGCCGCCACACCACCGCGCGTGTTTCCGGTGGCATGCTCGCCAGCCACAGAAATACGATCACGCAGATCGCGATGATGCTGATCGTTGTCCACGGCTGACGTTGGCGGCGGCGTTGTTCGAGCTGGACGAACATGCGCCGCCGACGCGATCAGAGGCCGTCGCGCGGATAAAAAAAGCGCTGACCCTGAAATTCCAGAACCGCGCCGTCGGGACGAATCTCCCGGACGTACACATCGTCGTTAGTCTTGTCGCCTTCGGTGATTCGCGAGTCATTGAGAATCACGAACCGTCGCGCCGGATCGGCCATGTACACGTGCATGCTCAAGCGCAATTCCGGTAGCGACTTGCGGAAACTAAACGGCAATTCGGAGTACGGTTGCGCACTCAAACTCGGCGCCTGTTTCGCCGCTGTGCTTTGTTCTGTCGAAGGCGGGGTCACGGGTAATCCAACGGTACCCGGCGTTTTCGGTGCTCGAGTGGCGACATCGACGGGCGGAGTAGCGCTCGCCGTTTTCTGCGCAGTCACCGCAGCCGGCTGTGTCGGCGCTGGCGCCTCAACCGGAGTCGGCGATGGCACAACTGCCGGTGGCGCGATCGATACCGGTCGCGGCGTATTGGCGGCAACCGCATTCGGCGGCGGCGGCGCGCCATTGTTACTGATGGGCCGATTCATCAGCCCCCCGGACGGAATATTCGGCAGCATTCCCTGCGCCACTTGTCCATTGAGGCCTGGATTGTCACCGCGATCGCGCGGATTTTGACGTCGGCGTTCGCGTTGATCTTTCATCGCCTGTCGCGCGCCATTGGCGTCATTGCCCATCACCGGCGTAAACGGATCGGCGGCGCCGGACGGCGGCGCTTTTGCCAAATTCGGCGGCGGCGGCGTTGGCTGCAAACTGTTATTGCCCGTAACGGACTTCAACGCGACACTCGCGCGTGGCGGCGGTGCTACTTGCGCGACATCGCTTTTTGGAGGCGCGGGCGATGGCGTGCGTTGCGTCCACCACCATGCCAGACCGCCGACAATCAGGATTGCCACAATGATCGGCACGATCGGACTGCGTCTGCGCCGCGCGGCGAACGGCGTACCCAAATCCGGCGCCGATCCCAGCCGGCGTTTGGCTTCCGATTTCTTCAAGGCTTCGAGAATTAACGACATGATTCCAGTTCGGCAGATGCGAAAGCTAAAAATATAGTATTATAA
>CAZZWP010000035.1:0-22858 GCA_964657965.1 uncultured Rudaea sp.
ACTTTCTTTGCACCAGCAAAGAAAGTGACTCGCTCGCGCAGCGAGTGAAAGCTCTTATATTCAGCCAAGAAAGAACAAAGCAAAAGCTGGATTCCACCTTCCGCTGGAATGACAAGCTTGAGAGCAAAGTCACTGAACTCCGGCCTGCGCCAAAATGACGATCCAAAGCAATCCGCAGACACCGGCCTTGGTGCTATCGTTATCCGACACTCAATCGATGTCCATCAAACCAAACGGAAATTTCCCATGAACCTGCGTGTCCTCGTCTTCTACGGTTCATACCGCAACGATCGAAAAGGGATTCGACTCGCGAATTTTCTCATCAAAGAATTATCTGATCGTTCCATGGATGTCGAACTGATCGACGCACAGGCGGTCGGACTGCCGATGCTCGACCGCATGTACAAGGAATATCCAAAAGGCTCCGCGCCGAAAGCGCTCGAGGAATTGGCGCAAAAGATCCGAGCGGCGGATGCGTTCGTGTTCGTCACCGGCGAATACAACTGGGGCCCGCAGCCGGGATTGAAGAATCTGACCGATCACTTTCTCGAAGAATGGTTCTGGCGGCCGGCGGCGATCGCGAGTTATTCGTCGACACGCATCGGTGGAGCCCGCTCCAACGTGATCTGGCACGGCATCCTGTCGGAGATGGGCATGGTGGTGATATCGAGCTCGATCATCGTCGACCGCACCGAAAAGACGCTCGACGAGAACGCCACGCCCATCGGGGAAGGCGGCGAGCATCTCAAAAAAGCCGTGCCGAATTTCGTGAACGATTTGCTGTGGTGGACGGAAGCCGCGAAGGCGCAGCGCGCGAAAAAATCGCCGCCGTACTGAATCAACGCTTGCCGCCCCACGTGACCTGAACGCCGGCGAGCAACATTCGGTCGACGCCGGGTTCGTAATAGCGGCCGTTACTCTCGTTCACGATGACCGAGCCGACATAGTTGTGGTCCAAGATATTATTCAGCCGTAAAAACGTATTGATGTCCGCATGGCCGGCGATGAAATGGTAGCCGACGGATGCATTCACCAGTCCATAACCCGGCGCATCGGCGGTGTTGAGATCGTTCACCGCGACGTTGCCCGCGGCACTGGCTTCGAGCGACGCGTTCCATCCGCTGCCACCGTCCCAGTGCAACGCCGTGTAGAAATCCGTGCGCGGCACGCCGGGGATGCGCGAGCCGGCCGGCACGAGCGTGTTCGGCGTCGTGCACGTCGTCGCGGCGGGGCAGGTCAAAAAAGGCGATCGGAAGGTCGCGTCGAGATACGTAAATGCCACTTCGAAGCGCCATTGTTCGCTGAGCGGATAATCCAATTTCGATTCGACGCCGCGCCGGCGCGCGCGGTCGATATTTTGATAGGTAGTGCGACCGCCGGTCGATGTGTCGACCGCCAGTTCGTTGCGCGTGTTCGATTCGAAAACGGCGACGTCGAATTCCGCGCCGTGTCCGAACCGGAATTTGGATCCGACCTCGCCATTTTTACTCCGCGCGGGAACGAGATCAAAGTTGATACCAGCACTGCCATCCGGACGATAACCGAGTTCGTTGAAGGTCGGCGTTTCAAATGCTTTGCCGTATGACGCGTACAGGTTCCAGTCTGTCGCCGCTTTGAAAAGCAGGCCGGCGACGGGCGTCGTCGCGCCGTATTTCACGTTGCCGCTGTCGTCACCATTCGTGGGCGTAATGAAGTGATCGGCCGAATCGAACCGAACGTCGCTGTGCCGCGCGCCTGCTGTCAGTGACCAGCGATCGGTGAAATCCCATTTACCTTGCAGGTATTGATCGAAGTCGGCTTCGTTGTCTTGTTCGCTACGACGCAGATCGCCTTGCACGCCGAGAATCGTTCCGACGAAATTGTTGTAGCCGAGCCGAAGCTGACGTTGCCGATCGAAGCTGACGCCGGCGGTCAATTCGAACGGTTGTCCAGCGAGCGTGTCGCGATACGACCACCGCGCATCGGTGCCGCCATAATTTCCGTCGAGATCGATGACGCCGCCGGGACTGGTCGGTTTTACTTGCGTCGATACGGGTATCGATTGGTATTGTTCGACATCGCGATCGCCGTAGTAGGCGAGTACGCGGATCGATTGCGTCGACGTCAAACTTTGCTCGTAGATCGCGCCGCCCTGATCCTGGTGGACGCTCTTGCGCGTGTCGAACTGCACAGCCGCCGCCTGCGACTGGCGCGGATTCGCGTCGAACTGGGCGCGCGTCAAGCCGAGCGGATCGTCCGCGTTCGGAAGCGCCGTGGTATTGGCCAGTAACGTGAGTTTGCCGTCGTTGCCGAATTTGTACGTGACTTTCGCGTTGCCGTTCTCGCGCTCGGCGCGTCCATGACCGCGGTAGCTGTCAGTATAAAATTGCGAAAAATCCACATTGTAGCCAAGCGGGCCCTCGCTGCCGCGCACGTTGGCGGCGGCGCGATAGGTGCCGTAGAAACCGCCGTCGAGCGAACCGCGATATTCGGGCGGACCGTCGCCGTCGGCTGTGAATATCTGGATCACGCCGCCGGACGAATTGCCGTACAGCGCGGAAAATGGGCCACGCAACACTTCGATGCGATCGGCCGAATCGAGACTGAACGCCGAGACTTGGCCTTGGCCATCCGGTGCGGTCGCCGGGATGCCGTCCTGATAAATGCGCACGCCGCGCACACCGAACGTCGAGCGCGCGCCGAAACCGCGAATCGAAATCTGTTCGTCTTGCGCGTAATTCTGCCGATCGCGCGCAACCAATCCCGGCACGTCGGCAAGATATTCCGATGGATTGATGCCGGGCGTATTGGCATCCGGGTTCTGCAGGGACACGGAATCGATCGACGCCGGCAGATCGAAAGCAGATTGTTCGGAACGCGTGGCCGTGACGACGATGGTCGGCAGATTGTTTTGATCCGGCACGGGATCGGCGTGCGCGACACTGCTCACTGCCAAAGCGATCGCAAGCGACAGCGCCGCTGGTTTAACGCGGGAGATCAACATAGTGTCGGACAGTCCAAATCAATCCCCCAGCAATTTTGGCACATCCGTCGCGACGCGCTGCGTGCGCGCACGAACGTCAACATCTGTGTCAGATTCGGAGCACAGCCGTGACGATCAATTCGTCAGCGGAATATTGTGCTTGTGAATCTTGCGATACAGCGTGTTCCGACTGATGCCGAGCGCTTGCGCCGTTCGACTGATGTTCCAGCGCATGCGCTCCAGTTCGCGCAGCAGCACGTCGCATTCGGCCTGTCGCAACGCCGCCGACGGTAGTAGCGCGTCCGGCGCGGCGATGTCGGGAATTTCCAGGGGCGTGGAAGTGGATGCGACGGGCAGATCCATGTCGAGCACTTCCTGCGGCAGATTCGAAATGCGAATCGTGCCGTTGCGACAGAGCGCCGAAGCGGTGCGCAATGCGTTGCGAAGCTGCCGGATGTTGCCGGGCCACGAATAATCGAGCAACTTGCGGAATGCGTCGTCGGCAATTTGCGGCGGATCGTCTTCGTTTTCTTCGCGCAACAAGGTTTTGATCAGCTGCGCCTTGTCGCTGCGATCGCGCAGCAGCGGCAAATACAGCGTGATGCCGTTGAGCCGGTAATACAGGTCTTCGCGGAATTCGCCGGACTGAATCATGTGCCGGATATCGCGATGTGTGGCACTGATGACGTGCAGATCGACCGGCATCGACTGATCGCTGCCGAGGGGCACCACTTCGCGTTCCTCGATCACGCGCAGCAGACGCGTTTGCAGTATCAAGGGCATGTCACCGATTTCATCGAGGAACAGCGTGCCGCCGCTGGATTGCAGGATTTTGCCGGGGCGTCCGTCTTTCGCCGCACCCGTGAACGCGCCGCGCGTATACCCGAACAATTCGCTCTCGATGAGACTTTCCGGAATCGCCGCGCAGTTCACGGTGACGAAGGGTTTTTCCGACCACAGACTATGACGATGCAGCGTTTTCGCGAACGCTTCTTTGCCCGTGCCGGTTGCGCCCTGAAGCAGTATGGGTACTTGCTTCGCAAACAGTTGGCGCGCGCACAGCATGTTCTTGCGCATCAGCGCGTCTTCGCTGACGTGCGATTGCGCCGGTTCGACGCGCGTCGTCATGGCGTGGCGTTCGTTGGTCGGCAACGCGCTGGCGCGCAACACACTGCGCAGCGGCGCGCGCACGAGCGCGAAGAAGCGGCGTCCGTGAGCC
The DNA here is from genome assembly GCA_964657965.1 of uncultured Rudaea sp. Taxonomy (GTDB): domain Bacteria; phylum Pseudomonadota; class Gammaproteobacteria; order Xanthomonadales; family Rhodanobacteraceae; genus Rudaea. Next base: position 4,182 of record CAZZWP010000035.1, read on the forward strand.
AGATCGCGCACCGGCCAGATGGTGCTCGGTTCGGTGCTGGCGCGTTGCTCCAGTGTCTCGAAATCGAATTTGAAGAAGTTGCTGACGGGCTGGCCGACAAAGGCCGCGCGGCTCGAATTGCCGAGCTGCAACATGGCGCTTTCGTTGACTGCGATGATGTTGCCATTCGGTCCGACGGCGATGAGCGCTTCGTGCAATAGCCCCACAAATTCCGGACGGCTATGGAAGCGCAATACCCACGCGTGTCCGAAATCGTTGAGGAAATTCCAGCGCGAAATCAGATTCGCGGACATGTTGACCAGCGCCATGGTGTGGCGCTGCACGAGGCGGCTGTCGTTAGAATTCACGGACGATGCGTCGAGCACCGCGAGCAGCGAGCCGTGCGCGTCGACGATCGGCGCGCCGGAGCACGACAGACCCACGTTATAGCCGCGATAGTGTTCTTCGCGATGCACCGTCACCGAACAGCCCTCGGCCAAGCACGTGCCGATGCCGTTCGTGCCTTCGTGCTTCTCGTCCCACAACGCACCCAGCCAGAGGCCTGCCTGACGGAATTCGCGCTGCAGCGTGGGGTCGGTGATCGTGCTCATCACGGCCCCCTGCGTGTCGGAAAGAATGACGGCGAAACCGGAGCCTGCGATCTGGTCGTAGAGGCTTTCCATCTCGGCGCGCGCGACGCGCAGCAATTCGCCCATGCGGTGCTGCGATTCGCGTACGGTGTGCGGATCGAGCACGGCGCTCTCGCGCTTGGACGACGGTTCGATGCCGTATTCCTTCATGCAGCGATGCCATGATCGCGTCACGTGCGGATCGATGCCGGCGGGTTTGAGTCCACTGCGCACGACGTTGAGAATCCGCGACGCGTGGCTGGATGTGAAGCTTAGATTGGACACGGCTGACCTCGGGCCTTTAGGCTGTTTTTCCGCCGTCTGTAGAACGAATCCCCGGTTCGTCCTGCGGCTTGGGCCTGACGCCGACGCGTCAGTTGCGAGGAATGGAGACTGTTCCCTTTGCGCAGCACCTGCAAATTGCAACGCAGCAAAAACGCGGGGTGCGTCATTTCTGGCACACCCCGCCGCTACGATCAAGTGAAGAAAAATTTTTTTAGTAAAACTATTTTAGATCGTCGGGCGTTCCGTACTTATATTTTTGGTCGGCGCTAGCGCTATATTTCGATCGTACAAACGCGAACATCTTGAACAAGTCGTCGGTCGATTTGATGATCTGACCGAACGGCGGCATGGGGCCGACCACGTTCTCGCGACCTTTACGCGTGTATCCCTGCGCCTGCAATGCGTCGCTGCCGAGTGTGACGAGGCGGAAAATCGTGTCGTCGTCGCCGTCGTATACCCAGACATCGTTCGTCAGCGGAGGACACATCCCGCCGCCACCGCCGCCGCCGTGACAGCCGTTGCATCCGTAGTTCAAGAAAAGATGTTCACCTTGCGCGACGATGTCGGCTTGCGATTCCTTGTACGGATTTTTGATTTGGCCCTTCGGAATTTTGGCGATGTAGTCGGGCGGTTTCATCGCCAGGTCGGCCGCGCTGGGCGCCGGGCTATCGGCGGCGATCGCCGTGCGCAAAGTATACGAAGTGGCCGCCGATGCGAGGCCGACGGCGACGAAAAAAAGAATCCGTTTCAACTCCATGATTTCTCCTGAGTCTCGAAGGCAGGCACGGCCTTCCTTTTATTGAGTGGAAGCGTAACGTTCGATGATTGTGGATTGCCGCCGCGCTCGCGCTCGATCACGCGCTGAGCCTGGCGGTAATAATCCATCGGCGCGTGCAGAAACGCTTCGCGCGAGGCGATGTCCTTGAAGCAATACGTGTTGCCGTCGCCGCCGATCCACGGCACGGAGCAGTCGGTTGCCACATGCTTGCCTTGCGCGAGCGCGACCACGTCGTCGTTACCGAACGGCTTGTTCAAGTCTGGGACGTGGAATTTCCAGTAACCGTTCGCGTGATCTTCTTGCGCAATGGCCGACGCGCTCGCGACCGCGAAAAACCAAGCGACGACGATGGCAGCGACGCGCCTCATGATCCCGACGTTTTCCCTTGCGCGCCGCTCGATTGCAGCAACTGCAACATCGCCTGACTATTGTTCGCTTCGGCGATCGTCTTTGCTGTACGCCCGTCCTCGCTCTTCGCCAATGGATCGGCACCGGATTTGAGCAACAGCGAACCGATGCGCGTCGTGTTGTTCGCCGCGACGACCATCAGCGCCGTCACGCCGCCCGCATTTTTCGCGTTGACGTCGGCGCCGTGGGCGATGAGGAACGACGCGATGTCCTCCGAGCTGGCGATGCTCGCCAACATCAGCGGCGTGTAGCCGGCTTTGCCGATGGTCTTGTTGACGTTCGCGCCTGCGGTGACGAGGGCTTCGAGCGCTTTGGCTTTTCCGTTCTGCGCGGCGACGCCGAGCGCGGTCAAGCCGTTGTCATCGGCGGTTTCGAGTTTCGCGCCGGCTTTGACGAGTTGTTGCACCACGGCCGGATCGTCGATCCATGCGGCGTACATGAGTGGCGTCCAGCCGCTCGTGTCCGTGGCGTTCGGATCGGCTTTCGCGGCGATCAGCGCGGCGACGAGGTCGGTGAACCCGAAACGCGTGGAATTTGTCAGCGCCGTTGTCCCGTCGAGGAAACGCGCGTCGATGTGCGCGCCGTGAGCGAGCAGGTAGTGCACACGCTCCGCATCGTCCGCCACAACGGCGTTGGCTAGTTCTTCGTCCGGTTTGGCGCCGTGCGCCAACGCCGATTTCAACTCCGGCATCGAACTCGTGTGAACAGGCTGCGCCAGAGATGCCGTCGTCGTCGCGTCGGCTTTTTTGTAGGGGCCGTGCGAAGGCAGATCGCCGGGAATGATGCACTCTGGGCACTTCACGAGCGGCACGCCGTAGTCGGCGAGGATCGCTTGGATCTGGTCTTTCTCTTTATGCATCGTGTCTTCGATGGCCGTCTTTACGTCTGGACGTCCACGTGGAACGGCAAGTGCCATGTCGAATTCGAGCGGCACATCGCCCGGGAAAAGGTTGACGGGTTGTATCGTTACAGGCTGATGCAACTTGGTGACGAAATACCCGGCCATCGGTCCCCACGCGGCGGCGATGTCGAGCGAGCCATCGATGACTTGTTGAACCTGATACGACGGCTGGTTTTCGGCGACGAGATCGCCGTTGTGACTCAAATAGTGGACGACGGTATTCGCCATGATGCCCCACGGCGCCATCGCCTGACGGATCGCGGAAACCTGGAATACGCCGATGCGTAGTTTCTGCAGCCGTTTGTCGCTGAAACTATCGAAGTGATAACCCTTGTCGTTGCGATAGGCGAACACGAAGGTCGACCGGTACAGCGGCGCGGTCGTGATCGCGCCTTCGGTATCCGTCGCCATGTCCATCCACAAATCGCAGTTGCCTTCGCTGAGCGTGGTGCGCATCAGGCCGCGTTCGATGGAGGGGCGCCAGTAATATTGAACCGGAATGCCGAGCGACTTGCCGATCACTTCGGCGATTTTGTTTTCGAATCCTTCGCGTTTGTCGTTCGACAGCGGCATGTTGCCGGGATCGGCGCAAACGGTGAGCGATTTGAGCGGTTCTGCCGCCGCGCAAGCGCCGCATGCGAACAGCGACAACACGCTCGCGAAATGCAGTAGCCCAGCATGCAGCGTCGATTTCATAATGGTTTCCTCGGTAGCGGCCATGCCGTCGATCGATGGATCGTAGCCGCAATAGCGAAATGAATCGTGAAGCGGAATGTTTCGGGAAAAAATCCGGCGGCGAAACCCGCCGCCGGACATGTAGCCTTCTAGACGTCTAATCGATTACTTCGCGGCCATCGGGGCGTCTGCTCCGCCGACACGGAAGGTGTAGAGCGTGCCGCCTTGCGGGATGTGATTGAGGCCTGCGGCCTTCGTCATCGCCGTGGCGCCGATCGCACCGAACTTGTCGGAAAGATCCAGGCCCGCCGTCACCGGCAAGCCGATCCATCCGCCGATGCCCGACCAGATCGATATGTACTCTTTGCCCTTCACGGAATACGCGATCGGGTTGCCGATGATGCCGGAGCCGAGTTTGCGCTGCCAGATCACCTTGCCCGTTTCGCGGTCGACGGCGCGGAAATCGCCGCCCAGCGATCCGTAGAACATCAGGCCGCCAGCCGTCGTCAGCGTGCCGCCCCAGTTCGGATATTGATCCGGGATTTCCCACTTCGTTTCGCCGGTGACGACATTGAACTTCTTGATCTTGCCCGTCACGCCGGGTTTTTCCGGATACATGAACACGTTCGCGAACACATACACCGTGCCTTGCTGCGTGTGCGAGCGGTCTTGCGGATTCAACTCCATGCACCAGTTGTTGGTCGGCACATAGAAGAAGGCCGGATCGTTAGGATCGACGGACGCGGGCTGTTGATCTTTGCCGCCCATCGCCGACGGACACGCTTGCGTGTTCTTCTGCGGTTCAAGCGGAGAATGCTCGCCGACCTTCACCGGACGACCGGTCTTCATGTCGACTTTTTCGGCCCAGTTCGCGGTCACGAATTTATGCGCGCGAAGCAGCGTGCCGTCGGTGCGATCGAGCACATAGGCGAAACCGTTGCGATCGAAATGGACCAGCGCTTTGTGCTTGTGACCGTCGACATCGAGATTGTCAACGAGGATCAGTTCGTTGATGCCGTCATAATCCCATTGATCGAACGGCGTCATCTGATAGGCCCACACCGCTTCGCCGGTATCGACATTGCGGGCGAAAATCGTCATCGACCACTTGTTGTCCCACGTGCCGTCGTTGCAGGCTTTCTGTGTTTGCGGTTTGGCGCCGCAACGGAAGGATGGCGACCACAAGCCGGGATTACCCGTGGAGTAATACACGAGGTGCAGATCCGGATCATAGGCATACCAGCCCCATGCCGCACCGCCGCCGCGTTGCCATTCGTCGCCCGGATACGTATGGATGCCGAGATCTTTGCCGGCCGTTCCGTATTCCGGATGTTTCTTGTTGGTGTCGGGCGTCAGGCAGACATCTTTGTCCGAACCGGTCGATTGGCATTCCCACACTTTCTTGCCGTCGGCCAAGTTGTACGCCGTGAAGCGGCCGCGCGCGGCGAATTCATCGCCGCCGAAACCGATCATGACCTTGTCGTTCGCGATGATCGGCGCAGGCGTGATGGTTTCGCCTTTGTCGGGATGCGCGTGTTTGACGATCCAGTCTTCCTTGCCGGTGGCGGCGTCCAGCGCGATCACATAACCGTCGAGTGTGCCGAACACGAGCTTGCCGTCCGCGTAGGACATGCCGCGGTTGACCGTGTCGCAGCAGGCGCGCGGCACGGCGGATTCGTCGCGGCCGCTGGTCTTGTTGTACTGCCAGACTTGAACCGGATTGTCCGGATCGGAAAGATCGAGCGCCTGCACGATGTTCGGCCAGCCCGATTCGATGAACATCATCGGCTTGCCGGCGACGTCTTCGATCACGAGCGGTTGACCTTCATGCCCACGCAACGTGCCGCTGGATTGCGCCCAGACCATCTGCAGGTCTTTGACGTTGTCCTTGTTGATGTCCTTGAGCGGGCTGTAGCGATTCAGCGCCAGATTGCCCGCCGGCGCGCCCCATTGATTCGGATCTTTGAAACGTTGGAACTGTTCGGCGTCCGTCGCCGCAAGCGCGGACATCGAGCAGAGCAATGTGGTGCCAACGGCTAGCAACATCGACGACACCGCGCGCTGTGTGCGCCGGTTTTCTAAAAGTGACTTCAGAGACTTCATAGCCTTCCCTCCGCTGATTTTTCTAGTGCTGTCGGATTGATTGGATGTCACAGGACGTCGGCGGGATACGCGCAGCGTCATCAACAACGCAGAAGTAGTCTGCGCGTCCTATCGTGCTTGCGTAGCCGACCTTAGTCGTCCGAGGCGAGCGCGATGCCCTGGCTGGACCGCACGTCGCACAAAGCGTGATGCGGTAACGAACCGCGGGCGAGTCTAGTCTTGTCGTGCATGACTGCACGTTGCACTGCGGCACGCCTATAAGACAGGTATCTGCTGCGCCTCGCGCGCAGCAGGGTGTGCCAGAAGCGGAACAGTTAGCCGGAGCGAACCGTCGAATTGCGGATCGCCAACGTCGCGACTGCGCTTATTTTCCCGACCCGATGAAAACGCCCCACGGCAGGCCGCCGACGGGAATCGTCTTGATCGTCTTGAACGGTGCGGTATCGATCACGCTCACATCGTTTGAGCGTCCGTTGGCGGTATACAGCTTGCCGCCGTCCGGCGTCATCGCCATGTTCCACGAGCGTTTGCCAACGGGTGCAGTGCCGAGCACTTTGCCGCTTGCCACATCGATGGCCGATACCGTGCCGTCGCCGCCGTTGGCGATGAACACGCGTTTTCCGTCGCGGCTCGCCATGGCGTCGGCCGGATGCACGCCGACGTTGATCGTCGAGACGACTTTTTTCTTGTCGAGATCGACCACGTCCACGCCGTTCACCAACTCCTGTACGACGTACGCAACTTTTTTATCGGACAATAACGCGATGCCGCGCGGATGCCCCGATGTCGCGATCTTCGCGATCGACTTTCCCGCTTTCAGATCGATGACGTCGATGTCATTGGAATTTTCGTTGCTCGTGACGAGCCACTTTTCGTCGGCACTGAAAACGCAGTGCTCAGGATTCTTGCCTTGCGTGGGAATTTTTTTGGTGACTTTCTGCGTGGCGACATCGACGAACGTCACGACATTGTCGTCCTCAACGCACACGGCGACGGTTTTTCCATCCGGCGAAAGCGACGCGCCTTCCGGACTTTGTCCTACCGGGATTTTCTGCTTCACCGCGCCGGACGTGAGATCGACGACGACCAGCGAATTGCCCTTGGCGTCGACGACGAACGCGATTTTTTCGGACGGCTCGGCGACGACCGCCTGAATTTTTTCACCGATCTTGCCGTGCTCCGGCACCGTGCGGATCACCGTGTCGGTACTGGTATCGATGACCGAAATCGTCCCGTTTTCCTGATTGCCGACATACGCGTGCGGCGCGGCGATCGCTGTTGCCGAACCGACGAACGCGCTGAGCGCGCTTGAAACCACCATCATCCGAATCATTGCGACACCTTCGTTATGAATTGTTGAACCGTGCGATTTGTGCGCCTGGCAGAGACTGCCGGTCGGCGCGAAAGTGTAGTCTTCGCGACGAGCACTCGACAGATTACGCCGCGCCACGGGAATTTTTCCCAAACGCTTCACCGACCCGTGTCGCGTGCGATGATCGCCCTGCAAAACCTAAGGTCTCGGCATGCCCACAAGCGCAATTCGAGTGATGCTCGTCGACGATCATGCCGTCGTGCGGTCGGGATTCCGTCGTTTTCTAGAGGAATTCGACGAAATCCGCGTCGTCGGCGAAGCCGAATCGGGCGAGCAAGCGTATCGCACCTATCTGGACTGCGAACCCGACGTCATCGTTCTCGATATCTCGATGCCCGACACGAGTGGCCTGGCGCTCATGCATCGGCTCTTCGCGCGTGCGCCGGACGCGCGCGTGATCGTCTTCAGCATGCATCAGGATGCCGCGATGGCTGAACGCGCCATGGACGGCGGCGCGCTCGGTTACGTCACGAAGAGCAGCGCGCCGGAAGTACTGGTCAACGCCGTGCGGGAAGTCGCCGCGGGAAAAATTTTTCTTAGCGCCGATATCGCGCAGGCTCTGGCGACGTCGCGATTCACCGGTCAGGAAAGTCCGCTCAACGTGTTGTCCACGCGCGAGTTCGAAATTTTCCGGCAACTCGTCGGCGGACGCGCGCCGCCGGACATCGCGCGATCGCTCAATCTGAGCGCGAAAACCATCTCGAACTATCACACGCTCATCAAGCAGAAACTCGGCGTCGGCAGCGACATCGAACTGATGCGCATGGCGCTGCAGCAAAATCTCGTCGCGTAGCATCACGGCGATGACAGCGGCCGCGCCCATGCACATGTCGCGCTACATCGTGATACGCATTCTGGCAATCAGTGTCGTGATCCTGATCGCCGGCATCGCGCTGGCGCTGTGGCGTGCGCAATTCGACGTCGAGCGCGAAGAGCGCGGTGCCGCGGACGAAGTTCGTCTGTTCGAAATTCTGTACGCGATCGAAAACGGTCCGGCGGAAGACATCGATGCGAATCTCGACACCTTGCGTGCCATCACCACGTCGCGAAATCTGCGCCACATCCATTTTTCACTCATCGATGGCAATGGCAGCCTGCTCGTCGCACCGAACGAAAACGAACCGCCGAATGGTCTGCAATCGCTCTTCGCGCAGTTTGCGCCGGGAACTGCGGCGGCGGCGTCCGCGCCATGGCTTTTGCAGCGCGACGACGGCCGCAAATTCTACGCAAGTCTCGCGCTGGACCCGGCCAGCGAACAGCAGGAGGCGCTCGACAATCTCGAGGGCATGCTACTCGTCATCGGCGGATTCGCGCTGATTATCCTTATCGCGGTTTACGCCACGCTGACCCGCGCGTTGGCGCCGATGCGGCTCGTGCTCGATGCGATCGATCGCTATCGCCGCAACGATTTCGATGCGCGGCTTCCGACACTTCCGTTCGCCGAAACCGACGCCATCGGCGGCGCGCTGAATCACATGGCCAATACGCTCGACGCATCGCAGGAACAACGGCGCGCGCTGAGTTTGAAACTCGTCTCGTCGCAGGAAGACGAACGGCTGCGCATCGCGCGTGAACTTCACGACGAGTTCGGACAAAGCCTCACCGCGATGCGCGCGGATCTGAGCTGGCTGGCGCGCCGCACCGCATCGCAACCGGAATTGCGCGATGTCGTGCGCGGCGTGACGCAACAATGCGAAGTACTCCAGGGCGGCATTCGTGATCTGCTCAATAAGCTCAGGCCGATCGACACGCGGTCGGCCGGGTTTGCGTCGACGTTGCACAAACTCATTGCCGATCTCGTGCAGAGCTGGAACGTGCGATTGGGAGAAACGACGCGATTCGATCTCCACTACGCCGTCAAGGCACAAGACATCTCGGACGACGTCGCGTCCGCGCTTTATCGGTTGACGCAGGAAGCATTGACCAACGCCGTGCGTCACGCGCTCGCCACGCAGGTGGACGTGAGCATCCTGAGTGACGGCCGGGTCGTTCGCTGGTCGGTGCGCGACAATGGTGTCGGCATTGCGGACATGGCGGCCAGTGTCGATATCGGCAATGGCATCGCCGGCATGCGTGAGCGCGTGTGGGCGCTAGGCAGCGATCTGACCGTCGCACCCGCGTGCGGCGATTCCGCGCGGCCGGGACTCGTCATCGCGGCGCAATTCGCGATCCGCGCCTAGAAACTGTCTCGCATCGCGACATTTCGGTCGTCTTTATCGGGAAAAATTCCCGATTCGACGCCCGACTGATCGGCAGCCGCGTTGTCTGAGCAGAATCGTACGTCGACGGGTGCTGGGGATAACGGCATGAGCAATTATGAAAAACTCGCGAGGATGGCCGTGTGCGCATTTCTCATCGGTGTAGGCGGAACAAGTCGCGCCGAGGAGTCGAGCGATCAATCCACTGTCGACGAGTTGAACACGATCAAAGTGATCGGCATCACGCCGCAGCAAGGCGCCGAACTGCCCGAGTCGTCGATTCCCTACAACGTGCAGACGACGACGGCCGGCGCGCTCGATCAGTCGCAGACGTTCAACATCACCGACTACATGAATCGGAATCTCACCGGCGTCACCATCAACTCGGCGCAAAGCAATCCGCTGCAACCGAATTTGCAGTTTCGCGGTTTCACTGCGTCGCCACTGCTCGGCGGTTCGGAAGGCGTGTCGGTTTACGTCGACGGCGTGCGCGTCAACGAGGTGTTTGGCGATAGCGTGAACTGGGATCTGATTCCGGAAGAAATCATTTCCAAGATGTCGGTGATCTCCGGCGCAAACCCCGTGTACGGATTGAACACACTCGGCGGCGCGATCGAAATCACGACGCGCAATGGTTTTACCGATCCCGGTCTTCACGCGCAAACGTCCGGCGGTTCGTGGGGCCGAAACGAATCGTCCATCCAGGGCGGCAACAACAACGGGACGTGGGGTTATTACCTGCTCGCCGATCATTTCGAAGAACGCGGCTGGCGCGATTATTCGAACTCGAACGCGAATAATTTTCTCGGTACGGGCAGTTATCGCAGTGACACCATCACGCTCGATCTGCATCTGGCGCACGCCGAAACGAAATTGAACGGCAACGGCGCATCGCCGCTCGGCGCGGTCGACATGCGGCCGGAAAGCGTCTTCACTGCGCCGGATCGCACGCAGAATTATTACGATCTGATCAACCTGCAGGGCAGCTATACATTCAGCGACGCGTCCATCGTGTCGGCGACTGTCTTCGCGCGCCAGGTGAATACGCGTTCGTACAATGGCGACGCAACCGATTTCGGTACATGCGCCGACGACGCCGCGTTTTTATGCAATGACGATGGATCATCGGTCGTCGATCAAAACGGAAATCGGCTTTCCACGACATACAACGCCATCAACAACATCGGCGTACGCAAGCAGCGCAGTGTCGGTACCTCGTTGCAATGGGTATTCAAGCAGCCGCTATTCGGAATGATCAATCAGTTCGCGGCCGGGCTCGATTACGACAATGGCCGCGTGAATTACAACTCGATCGTGGAAGCAACGGATCTGATCGTCGTCGACAACTTGCCGCTGAGTTCGCTCACGGCAGCCAATACCGGCATCTTTGTTCCCGACGAAGCACTCGACGTACACGCCACCGACGTCACCGCCGGCGCTTACGCCACCGATACCCTGAGCGTGACCGACAAACTCGCGCTGACGGTTTCAGCGCGTTACAACCACACGCACGCCGTTATCGAGGATTTGAGTGGCGACAATCCGGATTTGAACGGCAATCACCATTTCGAGCGATTCAATCCCGCTATCGGTCTTGCCTATCAATTCACGCACGCGGTGAATATTTACGGCGGCTACAACGAATCGACGCGCGCACCGACGGCCGTGGAACTGGCTTGCGCCAGTCCCGACGCGCCCTGCAAACTGCCGAACGAATTCGTCGCCGATCCGGATTTGAAACAAGTCGTGGCGAAAAACTGGGAAGCCGGCGTGCGCGGTAATTTCGATGGCGGTTTTTTCGGTCCGACGCATTGGAAGGCCGGCGTCTTCCGCACGACGAACGTCAACGACATCATCTTTCAGGCGACCGGCGGCGCGCAGTCCAACGAAGGATTCTTCGCCAATGTCGGCGACACGCGGCGGCAAGGTGTCGAAACGTCCATCGGCGGCAAGATGTTCAACGGTCGGCTGGATTGGTTCGCCAATTACACGTTTCTGGATGCCACCTTTCTATCGCCGTTCAGCGAAATCAGCGCGAATCATCCCGATGCCGATCCCGACACGGGGTTGATCGATGTGCAGAAAGGCGATCAGCTTCCTGGATTGCCGCGTAACGCGTTCAAGATCGGCGCGGATTACGCGATCACGCCGCAGCTCACGGTCGGCGGTGACATGATGGTCAACTCGTCACAGTACTATCGCGGCGACGAAGCGAACCTGCTGCAGCCACTCGGCGGCTTTGCCGTCGTCAATCTGCGCGCCGTCTATCGCGTCGTGCCGCACGTGTCGTTGTATCTGCGCGTGCAAAATCTTTTCGATCGCAGCTATTCGGATTTCGGCGTGATCGGCAACGCCAGCACCGTGCTTCCTCAGTTCACGGATCCGCGATTGATCAGCCCGGGGGCCCCGCGTGCAGAGTGGGTGGGCGTCACCGTCGATTTCTAGCGACTGTTGCGCTTGCGAACTTGCCCGTTCACGGCGCGTAACGGATGCGCATCGAGCGAAGCACGATCAATGCGTTTAAGAATCTTTCGGCCCACCTGTCGATGAAATTCTCGGCGATATCCCCAAACGCGTCGATACGCAACCGATGGTTCAGATCAGCGGCATAACACTGTAATGTTTCGCGACGCGGATTTGTCGGATGTCTGTGCCGGGGGCGTGACACTCTGTATCACTTCCCGGCCCACGCATTTTTCTAGACGCCTGTGTACGAACCCGGGCGTAGAATCGAATGAATTCGCCACGCGTGGCGTTTTTCTGTCCTTTTCGAATAGTGACGAGCCGATGGCAACTCTGGAAACCATTTCCGAACAACGCAGCTTCGGCGGCGTGCAAGGTTTTTACAAACACGCATCGAGCACGAACGACGGCGCGATGAAGTTCGCCGTGTACAAACCGCCGCAAGCCGAGCAGGGCAATGTGCCGGTCTTGTATTACCTCGCGGGTCTCACGTGCACGGAAGAAACGTTCGTCATCAAAGCCGGCGCGCAACGCTTGGCGTCGCAGCTCGGCCTCATGCTCGTCGCGCCGGATACCAGTCCGCGCAATACCGGCATCGAAGGCGAAGCGGCCGATTGGGAATTCGGCGCGGGCGCGGGATTTTATGTCGACGCGACAGAGCAGCCGTGGGCGAAACATTTCCAGATGTATTCGTACGTCACATCGGAATTGCCGCAACTCATCGGCGCGAATTTTCCCGCGGATATGAAACGTGAAAGCATTTTCGGCCACTCGATGGGTGGGCACGGCGCACTGACGATCGCGCTGAAAAACGCGCAGCGTTATAAATCCGTGTCGGCGTTCGCGCCGATCGTGGCGCCAAGCCAGGTGCATTGGGGACAGAAAGCGCTGCCGCGATTTCTCGGCGCGGATCCACAATCGTGGGCGAATTACGACGCGACGCAATTGCTTTCACGCGGCACATTTCCGGGTGAAATCCTGATCGACCAAGGCGATGCCGACAAATTCCTCAAGGACGAATTGCGGCCGGAGATTTTCGCCGACGCCGCGAAGAAAGCCGGCCAGAAACTTAAACTACGCATGCAGCCCGGTTACGATCACAGTTATTACTTCATCAGCACGTTTATGGACGATCATTTGAAACATCACGCGGCCGCGTTGCACGCGTGAGCATTCGACACCAGACATTTTCGGACGGAGTGGCAGCACAATGAAAACCAGAGCAGCCGTTGCATGGGAAGCGGGCAAACCGCTGAGCATCGAGGAAGTGGATCTCGAAGGACCAAAGGCGGGCGAGGTGCTCGTCAAGATCGTGGCGACCGGCGTGTGTCACACCGATGCGTTCACGTTGTCCGGCGCTGATCCGGAAGGAATGTTCCCCGTGATCCTCGGTCATGAGGGCGGCGGCATCGTGCAGGAAGTTGGACCGGGCGTGAAGAGCGTAAAGCCGGGCGATCACGTGATTCCGCTGTACACACCGGAATGCGGCGAGTGCGAATATTGCCTCTCGGGCAAGACGAATCTTTGTCAGAAAATCCGCGTCACGCAGGGCAAAGGCTTGATGCCCGATGGCACATCGCGCTTCTCGATCAAAGGCAAACAGATCCTGCACTACATGGGCACGAGCACGTTTTCCGAATATACCGTGCTGCCGGAAATTTCCGTGGCGAAGGTCAATCCGAAAGCGCCGCTCGATAAAGTGTGCCTGCTCGGCTGCGGCATCACGACCGGCATCGGCGCAGTGTTGAATACGGCCAAAGTAACGCCGGGTTCGACGGTTGCCGTGTTCGGGCTCGGCGGCATCGGCCTCGCCGTCGTGCAAGGCGCGGTGATGGCGAAGGCGTCGCGCATCATTGCCGTCGATCTGAACAAGAGCAAATGGGAAATGGCCAAAGCGATGGGCGCGACTGATTTCGTCAATCCGAAGGATTACGACAAACCGATTCAGCAAGTGATCGTCGATCTCACCAACGGCGGCGTCGATTTTTCATTCGAATGCATCGGCAACGTCAACGTGATGCGTTCGGCGCTCGAGTGTTGCCATAAAGGCTGGGGTGAATCGATCATCATCGGTGTCGCCGGCGCGGGACAGGAAATTTCGACGCGTCCGTTCCAGCTTGTCACCGGCCGCGTGTGGCGCGGCTCGGCTTTCGGCGGCGTGAAAGGCCGCTCGCAGTTGCCGGGCTATGTCGACCGCTATATGGCGGGTGAAATCAAGATCGACGAATTCGTGACCGAAGTGCTGCCGCTGGACAAAATCAACGACGCATTCGACCTAATGCACGAAGGCAAAGTGATTCGCTCGGTGATCAAATACTGAGCGCCATTAATTAGAATCTCGGAGGAGGGAAAAACCATGGCAGTGAAACTTCATCCATCGATCGACAGCGGCATCAAGAAAGGCGCCGGCGACAGCTTCAAGGGCGGTACGTTGCAATGCAAATGCACGACCAATCCCGTCGAAGTAAAAATCGATGCGCAGACCGCGCACAACCACGCCTGCGGTTGCACCAAATGCTGGAAACCGGCTGGCGCTACGTTCGCCGTGATCGCCGTCGTGTCGAAAGACAAAGTCAACGTCACCAAGAACGCCGACAAACTGAAAGTCATCGACGAGAAGGCCGCCATCCAGCGTCACGCGTGCAAGGATTGCGGCGTGCATATGTACGGCCGCATCGAAAACAAAGCACATCCGTTCTACGGACTCGATTTCGTCCACACGGAATTGTCGAAAGATCAGGGTTGGTCCGAGCCGGCGTTCGCGGCGTTCGTCTCCTCGATCATCGAAGGCGGCTACAACCCGAGCGGCATGGGTGAGGTGCGCAGTACGATCAAAGGACTCGGCATCGAAGCTTATGATTGCCTCAGCCCGCCGCTGATGGACGCTATCGCGACGCATAATGCGAAAGCGTCGGGTGCGTTGAAAGCCTGATTACGTTGCGCCGGCGCAGTGCAATGCTGCGCCGGTTTCGGAGTACATTTTGCGTAAGTCATTAGGCAACTCTTAGTTTTGAGTTTTGCCTTTTAAATATGAAGCTTTCGCTCGCAAGCGAGCGAGTCACTTCTTTGCTGGTGCAAAGAAGTAACCAAGAAACACCCGAAAAGAACACGATTTCGTTGCAACCGAAATCAGCGGAAAGATTGTCGAAGGCCACGTGCCTGAGGGCATGAGACGAATCGCCATCAAGTGACTCGGCTTTCGTACTAAACGATCAAAAGAGGGTGATTTCGTAAGTCATGATGTGATGCGCCACCCACTGGGGTGGAGATACGCCGTCGCAGCGTTACACACCAGCAACAATGCTTCTCACTAGCGTTACGGTTTCTCACGAAGTTTTGCCACTCCGCGCCAAGCGTTGCAGTCCCAGCAAGTGTGCTGCTTCTCAATAGGCGGTGCGACTTATCGGAAATTTTGGCGTCTTGATAAGTGTCGCAGCCGCTGACCAAGCGCGCTCCTCGCCAAGCATTGGACGCGAGAACGTGGCCTAGCTTCTGCGAAACCCGAGTCGTCGGTGCGATGTGCCGAGCGCGTGATCTAATGCACGTCGTCACGCCCGCGCACTTTGCCTATCCAATTACCACTGCTTCGACCCGATCAATCGGTTTTGACTCGAGGGTAGTCGCGCGCAGGAAGCGCGCGGTCCGCAGCCAGCATCAGGGACGTGCTGTCTGCGGACAACAGCCTGCGCGAACGACAAAGGTGTTTTTTGGTGACTTTTTGTCACCCGACAAAAAGTTACCCGCTGGCCGCAGGACAGCGGAAGCTTCTCAACGCGAAACCTACTTCACGCCAATGACGCCAGCAATCGTCGGCCACACGTTATCGAGCACCTTCGGCTCACCCGCCGCCAGCGGATGCAACCCATCCTCCTGCATCAATGTCGGATCGAGCGCCACCCCGTCGAGCAGAAACGGCACCAACGGCACATTGAATTCCTTCGCCGCATCCCGATACATGTCTCTGAGTCCCGCGCGGTATTGCGTGCCGTAGTTGACCGGCAACTCGATGCCGAGCAATACGACCTTCGCGCCCGCATCACGGCTGGTTTTGATAATGGCGTTGAGGTTGGTGCGAATCTGATCGAGCGGCAATCCGCGCAATCCATCGTTGGCGCCGAGTTCCACGACGACGATGCCCGGTTTGTGCTGCGTCAGCAATGCGGGCAGACGTGCCAGACCACCGGCCGTCGTCTCGCCGCTGATGCTGGCGTTCACGACGGCGATCGGAGGATTGTTTTTTTTCAAACGTTGGGCGAGCAGCGCGACCCAACCGGCGTCGGCATCGATGTGATACGCGGCGGACAACGAATCGCCGAGCACGAGAACCGGACGTTCAGCCGCGCGTCCGAACGCCGCGGTGGAAATCAGCAAAACGAAAAGGAAGCAGTAACGCATGAGCAATGATGCCGAAGTTGAAATCAGAGCGGCCGATGTTAGCAAAAGCGTAGAAGGCCCCGAGGGCCGCATCGACATTCTCACCGATGTGAACCTCGATGTGCCGAAAGGCGCGAGTCTCGCCATCGTCGGCGCATCGGGATCGGGCAAGACGACGCTGCTCGGTTTGCTCGCCGGACTCGACACGCCGACGCATGGCGCGATCACGCTGGCGAACACGCGCATCGATACGCTCGATGAAGAAAAGCGGGCGGCCATGCGTCGTCGCTACGTCGGATTTCTTTTTCAGTCGTTTCATCTTTTGCCTGCGCTGACGGCGGAAGAAAACGTCATGTTGCCGCTCGAACTCGATGGCCGCGCCGATGCGCGCGACCTGGCACGCGCCGCATTGCATGACGTCGGACTCGATCCGCGCCGCAGTCACTATCCGCATCAATTGTCCGGCGGCGAACAGCAACGTGTCGCACTGGCGCGCGCGTTCGTGCATCGTCCGCGCATTCTTTTCGCGGACGAGCCGACCGGTAATCTCGATCAACGCACGGGCCGTGTCGTCGGCGATTTGTTGTTCGAATTGAATCGAACGCATGCGACGACGCTGGTGCTCGTCACGCACGATCTCGCGCTGGCCCAGCGCTGCGCGGTGAATGTGCATCTGGATGGCGGAAAATTGCTGGAATCCGCGCCGGCATGAAGCCGCTATCGTTCGCATGGCGCACGCTGCGTCGTGAATTCCGCTATGGCGAACTGGCGACGCTGGCGATCGCGCTCGTCTTGGCCGTCGCCGCGTTGGGCGCCGTCGCGACATTGGGCCAGCGCGTCGAGCATAGCGTCGTCGCATCGGCGGCGGAGTTCATCGGTGGCGATGTCGGTTTAAGTTCACGCGAACCACCGTCGAACGAATTGATGGCGGAAGCGTCGCGACTCAAACTCCGCACGAGCACGACCGCGAATTTTCCGACCGTGCTGTTCGCGGGGAACAAGAGCCAACTCGCCGACATTCGCGCCGCCGACGCAGATTATCCGCTGCGCGGCGAACTGCGCGTGCGCGATGCGGAGGGGAAAGAATTCGCGGCGCATACACCCGCGCCAGGCAGCGCATTCGCCGAACATCGTTTACTGGCCGCGCTCGATTTGAAGCCGGGCGACTCCGTTCAAATCGGCGATCGCACGCTGCGCATCGAAGCGGAAATCGAACGCGAACCGGATGGCGGCGAACTGTTCGCGCTAGCGCCGCGCGTGATCATGACGCTCGACGACGCACGCAGCGGTGGCTTGCTCGCCGTCGGCAGCCGCGCGCGTTATCGGCTGATGGCGGCCGGCGCCGAAAATGCCGTTGCAGGATTCTCCACATTTATAAAAGCGCACAAACCCGATAGCGGCGAATTAATTACTGTCGAGCAATCGCAACAGAATCTGCGCAGCGCGTTTGATCGCGGCGAAGCATTTCTGCGGCTGGCAGCATTGCTCGCTGCGTTGTTGTCGGGCATCGCTGTAGCGCTCGCGTCTCAGCGCTACGCGCGGCGCAAGACGGATGAAGTCGCGCTACTGCGCTGTCTCGGCGCGAGCGGCAAGGAAGTGACGATTTCGATTGCGATGACACTGGCCTTGCTCGCGATTCCGGCGTGCGCGATCGGCGCGGCGATCGGGCTTGCGTTGCAGGAAGTCGTCTTCGCGTTCGCGCGGGATTTGTTGCCGGTGACGTCGAGCCGTATTCCGCTCATGCCGAGCGTCGCGGCATTCGCGGTTGGTCTGGCGGTGTTATTCGGATTTTCGTTGCCGCCTTTATTGCGCTTGCGCGATGTTCCACCCGTGCGAATCTTTCAGCGCGCCGCGGGCGCGCGCGTGCGACGTTTCGATGCACTTTATCTCGTGCCTTTCGCGGTGAGCGCGCTATTGATCTTCCTCGAAAGCGATACGCCAAAACTCGCGCTGATCTTGAGTGCGAGTTTGTTCGGCGTCGCCATCGTGTCGCTGATCGCCGGATCGATCTTGATGCGTATTGTTCGCGGCGCGCGAGGCTTGGCCGGCGCGTTGCGATTCGGACTGGCCAATCTGGCCAGACGTCGCGCGTTGAG
The DNA here is from genome assembly GCA_964657965.1 of uncultured Rudaea sp. GTDB lineage: Bacteria > Pseudomonadota > Gammaproteobacteria > Xanthomonadales > Rhodanobacteraceae > Rudaea. Next base: position 22,443 of record CAZZWP010000035.1, read on the forward strand.
TTTGTTGCAGATCGTCGCGTTGGCGCTCGCGATCACGGCGCTGGATTTGTTGGCCGTGGTCGGTCCCTCGTTGTTGTCCGCATGGCGGGCGGAATTGCCGCCCAACACGCCGAATTATTTCCTCATCAACATTCAACCGGAACAGCGCGACGCCATCGTCGCGAAGCTGCAATCCGCCGGCGCGGAAAACATCAATGCGCTGCCGCTGGCCGTGAGCAAACTCGTCGCGATCAACGGTAAACCGCCGCTTGCGGAAGACTTTCAAGATCGCCGCGCGGCGGGATGGATCAACGGTGAAACGCGTTTGTCGTGGAGCGCGGACGTTCCGCCGTCGAATCGCGTGGTCGCCGGCCAGTGGTTTCCGCCGCATCCGCGCGAGCCCGAAGTATCCATCGATGAAATGTGGCGTGACATGT